>AZHR01000151.1 GCA_000504625.1 alpha proteobacterium SCGC AAA240-E13 | reverse complement strand
GGAGCAGGGGCAATTCCAACCATCATCTTTTTAATTTTCTCTTTAAACATATTTTGAGAATCACTCATCTTAGGTCGTATTATAAATGATTGTATTTTACCATCTCTTTTTATATAAAATTTTAATGTACCATTTGAACTTTTTATAATTGGACTTATTTCACTCCAAGTTTTAATAGCTATATTATTTATTTTAAGTATCTCATCATTAGCTTTTAATCCAACTTTTTGAGCAGGTGAGTTTTCTATAACTTTACCAATAGTAGGAGATAGATGATTGTTTCCTAAAAGACCAATCATAATGTATAAAATAAATGCCAAGAAAAAGTTAGCAAAAGGACCGGCTAACAGTATAAGTATTCTTTGAAATGGTGTCTTACTATTATAACTATCTGGGTCATTATTTACTAAAGCAGGATTGATATCTTCTTGCCCTTTCATTTTTACATAACCACCAAGGGGAATAAGTGAAAAAGACCATTCAGTACCTTTCCATTGTTTA
>AZHR01000150.1 GCA_000504625.1 alpha proteobacterium SCGC AAA240-E13 | reverse complement strand
GCTTCAATTCTTTTCATATTCTTTCCTTATATAATTTATTTTATACTATTTTAAAATGCTCTTTTAAATTCTGGGTAAGCTTCTAGTCCACATTCATGTACATCAAGCCCTTCCATTTGTACATCATCCTCTGCTGTTAATGGAGAGAATTTATTAATAATTGATAATACAATATAACTACTTACAAAAGCAAATAATCCAATCACTACTACACCTTTTAATTGTCCCATAAATGTAATTCCTGCTTCAGGATTTGAAGCAAATATTCCAACTGCTAATGTTCCCCAAATACCATTTACTAAGTGAACAGATAAAGCACCTACTGGATCATCTAATTTAAATTTATCAAAAATAGGAATAGCTATAATAACTAATAATCCACCAATAGCACCAATTAAAATTGGTTGATAAATAGTATAAAGATCAGGACCTGCTGTAATAGCAACTAATCCACCTAAAGCTCCATTTAAAATCATTGTAATATCAAGTTTTTTATATTTGAAAT
>AZHR01000149.1 GCA_000504625.1 alpha proteobacterium SCGC AAA240-E13 | reverse complement strand
AGTATGGAATAATACAAATCATTATTTCTATTTTTAACTTTTCAAGTGTATTACTTTTATCATTTAAAATAAATGGAAATTCCAATAAAGGATGATTTTTTATAAAATTTATACTAAATTTTTTAATTTCCTTTATATCAACTGATGGCATAAGTTTTTCTATATCATTATTATTTTTTGTATTTACTGAAAATATTGGATATGGTTGATTATTTAAAACACCTTTTAAAATATTATATCCATCAAATAAATAATCTAAATCATGAGTATCATGTGATAATATATAAGCAAGTTCTATAGATATAGGTATTTTATCTATTGAAGCAAATTTCATAAGCCTAAAACCTGTATCTATATTTGGACCTATAAAATCATCTACATTATTCAAACGAATATGTATATTATTTACAGGAAATCCCGCAGTATATGCACAAGCTTTTAGTCCTAACTCATGGCTTAAATATTTTTCTTGATATATTCTCATTGTTTGTATTAAAGAATCTATA
>AZHR01000148.1 GCA_000504625.1 alpha proteobacterium SCGC AAA240-E13 | reverse complement strand
AAAGGAAGATTTTCAATGCACAGAGTAACAAAAATCGAAGGAAAAACTTCAAGATATATTGCTTTACCGTGTTATGTAAAAGACCCTTTAAAAATTAATAAGCCTGAACATTCAAAACAAGTTTATGGAAAAGCCTTGCCTATTCACTTTGAAAGAGAGATTATTCAAGGAGACGGATTAATAGACTGATGAGAAAAAATATTAATGAAGCTGAGTGGAAAGTAAGAGTAGATCTTGCAGCTATGTTCAGATTAACCCATATGATGGGTTGGGATGATACTGTTTGGAACCATATCACTGCAAGAGCACCAGGAACAGATCACACTTTCTTTATGCATCGATTTGGACTCGTTTACGAAGAGGTAAAAGCTTCTAATTTAATTAAGGTGGATGAAAATGGTAAAGTTCTAGAAGGACCTTCAGATGTTAATACTGCAGGTTTTATAATTCATAGCGCAGTACATTTAAATCATCCAAACAATAAATTTGTTTTTCATGCTCATCCG
>AZHR01000147.1 GCA_000504625.1 alpha proteobacterium SCGC AAA240-E13 | reverse complement strand
GATGCCGCGGTTAGCACCGGTGATAAGAATGCTATCCGCCATGGGTCATGCTCCTTCCTAATTTAGTGATACGGGATTGACGATAGCTGGGTCAAAAGGCCAGCGCGAGAATACTCTACTCAGCATTGGCTCGAAATGGCTTGCCGATTTTGCTGGATAGTTGGGATCAAAGCCCCTCCGGTAATTTATGAGATTAAACTGTCTGCTGCGATAGGTACAAAGAAAAGAATCTTATTAAATTCCAAAGGATACTATTGGAATCAGGAGAAGGCTTGCTGCCAATGTGAGGATTTCGATCACTAACCTCAATCCGCGCAACAGCAGAAGTAAAGTACCTACCTACAGGGGTATGGTTCTTGCCTACCCATGTTGTAGATACATGTATCTGGAGTAGGTCCTTTCCGTTACCAGAAGATTTCTGACTGATGCATAAACTGATGTACTTATCGTGCCTGTTGACTGTGATAGCTGGCTACGTAACCTATTGAAATTGCCTACACCGTATTTGAT
>AZHR01000146.1 GCA_000504625.1 alpha proteobacterium SCGC AAA240-E13 | reverse complement strand
TACTACTAATGCCGTTATTTGCGAAGGTATCGGCCAGGCTATCGTTTTGGAAGCGGGCGGATATCTCGGCAATATGGAAGCCGTTCAGTTTCACCCGACTCCCATAGTGCCTTCGGGTATACTTTTGACGGAGGGTTGTAGAGGTGACGGAGGAATTCTCAGAGACGTAGACGGACATAGATTTATGCCAGATTACGAGCCTGAGAAGAAAGAGCTTGCAAGCAGAGACGTCGTAAGCCGCAGAATGATGGAGCATATCAGAAAAGGAAAAGGCGTGCCTTCTCCTTACGGACCTCATTTATGGCTTGATATATCAATTCTCGGAAGAGAGCATATAGAGAAAAACCTAAGAGACGTTCAAGAGATATCTATGACCTTTAACGGTATAGATCCGGCCGATGAAGGACCTAAAGGATGGATGCCGGTTCGACCTATGCAACACTACTCTATGGGCGGCATAAGGGTAAAACCAAATGGCGCGGCATACAATATGGAGGGTCTTTTTGCTTG
>AZHR01000145.1 GCA_000504625.1 alpha proteobacterium SCGC AAA240-E13 | reverse complement strand
ATTTACTGGTGGGTTTTTTGGCTTGGGCGGTGGATGGGCAGTTGTTCCTGTTCTTAATCTTGTTATGAGTGTGCCGTTAAAGGTTTCAGCAGCGACAAGCGGTGTTTTGCTGGCCATGGGGAATTCGGCAGCGATATGGCCATACATAAATGCTGGTGCATTAATTGGCGTAGTTGCTGCACCTTGGATGCTTGGGCAAATAATTGGTGGTATTGTTGGAGCTCACGTTTTATCAGGAATAAAAGCAGCATTTGTGCGAAAGCTTCTGATAGTGATGCTTTTTCTAACTAGTCTTAAACTTTTGAGCCGTGGCATCGAAGGGCTCTTTAATATTTCAATTCCTTTTATCTGAGAGTTAAGGCATGAATAAACAAAAAAAACCTCCTATACCGATATCTGGTGTTGTTTACGGTGAGATAATTTATTGGTGTACATGCGTTTCGGCTCTGGTTGTTATATTTGGGACTATAAGAAGCTTTCTAGAGGTCGACTCAAAAATCCCAGTTGAGT
>AZHR01000144.1 GCA_000504625.1 alpha proteobacterium SCGC AAA240-E13 | reverse complement strand
TTTTTTATAATGTTTCCCTAAATAATCTTGTTCAATTTCAATAAAAGAAATCTGCCTTTGTAATAATTCCTGTTCAAAATAATGTGTATATATATCTATATATTCATTATCAACCTTTTTTATTCTAGCATGTGGAAAAACTATAATATCTACTCGTTTCTTTACAAAAAATGGATTTGAAAATATGCTTCCTTTAATCAAATTTAATAACTTAATAAATTTATCTTTTTTAGTATTAATCTTACTATGAGGTTGTTCCATTATACCAGCTAAGATACCTAAATCATAATCTATTTGAACCCTCATTAATTGCCAAGGTTTAATTCCATCTATTTCAAAATCTAATAAACTATATTTATCTTCAAGATATAAAATAAATTTTCTTAATTCTTCTAATGTTTTAATTTTTTTCATTAATGAAACTTACCTGCTTTTTTTAATTTCTCATAATGTTCAATATTTCTATATTTAAAAACTTTTGCAGGGTGCCCTCCTGCGATTGCATACTTTGGTATATT
>AZHR01000143.1 GCA_000504625.1 alpha proteobacterium SCGC AAA240-E13 | reverse complement strand
GAAGCGTTCTCTTTAGACATGTAATAATTGTCGATATAAATCTTAGCGGAAGTTGGCGTATTATCACTCTTGGATGAGTAGACTTCAACGTATTCAAATCCATAACCAGTAAGGTCACCGTAGATATAAGAGCCTTCTTTTAGAAATGAATAAGGAGGGTAGGCCTCTGCCAACAACCAACCATTTTTGGTGTTAATCGCCATATGGTCGCTTTCGCAATCATAATGATCAGCTACAATATATCCCCAATCTCCGGCATTGGCGTTTGAGAGACACACCACATTAATCAGTAAAAGTAAGAACAGTATTCTTTTCATATTTCACCTCCACAAGACCTTACTAACTCTTGAATGATGTTGGGCCTAAAATCAGTAATCTTTGACATAGGCTACAAGTCATTACTTGGCTAATATATAACAAAAAATGAAGTCCGAAGAGTCTCTCATGAGTTATTCACCTTAAGTACCCCAAGATATAACTCACACCCCCACCACCAGACCCACCAGAGACTCTCTAGAG
>AZHR01000142.1 GCA_000504625.1 alpha proteobacterium SCGC AAA240-E13 | reverse complement strand
GATAAATTCGATCTTATAATCAGCGATATAAATATGCCGAACATGAACGGTATAGAGATGTGCGGACACATAAGGGATATAACAAAAAATACGCCAATTGTCATACTATCTGCATATAATGACAGTGAACACTTTATGGAAACTATAAAGCTGGGTATAAACGGCTATATCTTAAAACCCATTGATTTAAAACAGTTTATTGATACCATATACAATGCCATAGAGAGAATAAAACTGAGATCCGAATTGATCCGATACAAGCAGAAACTGGAAAAAGTCAATCACGATTTGGATATGTTAAATCACGATTTGGAAAAAGAGGTTACACGTAGAATAGGAGAGATATATCTATTAAATAAAGAGATAGAAGATACGCAAAAAGAGGTTGTTTTCGTAATGGGTTCAATTGCCGAAAGAAGAAGCAAAGAAACCAGCAATCATGTAAAAAGAGTGGCTCAATACTCAAAAATATTTGCTCTTCACTGTGGATTGAGCAAAAAAGAGGCTGAAATGTTAAAAC
>AZHR01000141.1 GCA_000504625.1 alpha proteobacterium SCGC AAA240-E13 | reverse complement strand
AAGATTATGATTTATTTTATCATATCGAAACTGCCAGGATGGAAATGGAAAGATATGACCCTTACATGGATCCTACTTATGATCCTGGCCCGATGGATCCATATTATTATGATCCAGGGACAGCGGCGGCAGATCCTTACATGGATCCTACTTATGATCCTGGCCCGATGGATCCATATTATGACCCTGGCATATCATTTATTGATAGTTTGAAAGGAGAAATTTTTTCAGAAATTATTAACTATAGTGATTTAACTGCTTCCGAAGCAGCAAGCAACATGATGATAGAAACAGGCGGTAACAGCGCAATGTTCATGATGGAAAATATGATGCATGAAAACCCTGAAATGATGACACAGGTTATGGATAATTTTATGTATCAAGATTTTGATATTTTTTCTCATATGAAGGAACCAACATATGACCCTTACATGGATCCTACTTATGATCCTGGCCCGATGGATCCATATTATGATCCAGGGACAGCGGCGGCAGATCCTTTCATGGATCCTACTTATGATC
>AZHR01000140.1 GCA_000504625.1 alpha proteobacterium SCGC AAA240-E13 | reverse complement strand
TTCATCTGGTTCTACAGAATAAGAATTATTTAAAAAAAAAATGTGTTAAAATAAAAAAAAATAGTTATTAATATTGGTATTTTAGGCATTATTTTTTACTTTCATCTATCTTTAAATTAAAATAATTATAATTTTTTTTTGTAATTGGTCCGATCAAACGAAACTTGATTACACCTGTTGAATTAACAATAAATGTTTCGGGGATTCCATATACACCCCACTCAATTCCAATAAGACCATTTGGATCAATAATTATATCTGAATATGGATTACCTAATTCTTTTAACCATTTTAACGTTTTTTTATTATCATCTTTGTAATTTATTCCTAATATTTTAATATTTTTTTCATTTGCTAATTTGTAAATGTATTCGTGTTCTTCTCGACACGGTCCACACCAAGTAGAAAAAAAATTTACTAATATTGTTTCTTTTTTAAATTCATCCTGAGATATAAAAATATTTTTATCCATTAATTTTTTTGCTTTAAAATTTGGTACTTTTTTATTTATTAATGCAGATGGTA
>AZHR01000139.1 GCA_000504625.1 alpha proteobacterium SCGC AAA240-E13 | reverse complement strand
CTCTTTTCTTGCTTGATCGATAAACGAGCCAATAGAAAAATCTGCATACTTTATAGCATTTTTAACACTTTTTTTTCTCTACACCATTGATTAACTCTATTTTACCATCAGGAAAATCAAAAGGAGAATGATTTGATGTTGAGAACATTACTGTAACAAACTTTTCACCCTTTTTATACATCTTTTTAAACTCTTCATTCGCTCTTTGAGTAACTTCTTCATCACAAATACCCCATGTACCAACAAATGATGGATTATCAAATTTTTCTTCATCTATAATACGGTCAAATCCATTTCCGAGATACCAACTTTTCATATTGTCAAAACGGCTCTCTCCTCCATAAATAAAGAGAGATTTATATCCATAGGGTTTGAGTAGTGTAGCTACACTAAAGTAATCAGATTGTGATTTGTTCCGCTTTAAGACACCTTTACCTGGAATAGAGTAGTTCCCAGCTGAAAGTCCTGCTAAACCTCTTACACTTCTAGTTCCATTTGAGTATAAGTCTGTAAAAAGGACTCCCTC
>AZHR01000138.1 GCA_000504625.1 alpha proteobacterium SCGC AAA240-E13 | reverse complement strand
AAAAAAATATTTCACATGAGTTTAAAACCACAGAAATTTTCAAAGCATCTGATATGATGGTAGACTCTCTAATAGGATTATTGGAAAGAGAACGAAAACAAAAAGCTAGCTAATTTCAGTTATCATTTATTTTTTACTCTTACAGAATATCAAAGGATTTTTTAAAGTATTCTTGTTGATAATCTTCAATTTTGATACTTTTCACTTTTGATGAAGTGGGACCCTTTCTACAAAGCCTCACTACATCCTCCACATCTTTTTCATGTCCTAGCAATAATGCCTCTACTTCATCTTCAGTTCTGTTTTTGACAAAACCATATATATTTCTTTTCTCAGCTTCCATCTTTAACCACCATCTAAAACCAACTCCGGTGACAGTTCCTGTAACTATGATACGTATTCTTTTCAAATTCTATTTTATGCTAGCTTCATTTAAGAGTGGCACGAATTTTACATCTAGTAATTCTTTTTGTTCAAAATTTCCGCTTTTTTTTGTGACCAATAGTAATTTTTGATTTCCTGCATCGTATT
>AZHR01000137.1 GCA_000504625.1 alpha proteobacterium SCGC AAA240-E13 | reverse complement strand
GTCCAATAAACCTTTTCCAAATTTCTCTCAGCTTCTTCCTTCATTTTTTTTATAGAGTCTTCTTTGATAAAATTAGGAAGTACACAACAGCCATCATTATTAAGTAAATCTCTATTATATTGAACTAAATCTTTGTACTTAAAAGAGTTGATTTTGTTAATCGGATATTTTTCAAAATTTATTATCTCTTTTATATCTTGCATGCTTAATCAGCTAAACCATCAGATCTAGCTTTATTTCTTTCAATATGAATTGGTAATACTCTTCCATATATAGCCTTCGAATGTTCAGGAGTGTTTACTCTCCAAGAGTCTAGAACATAAGCTGGTATACAAAGATATCTTGAACGATTTCCTTCTATTTTTGTAACACGATGAAGTGTAAAACGTCCTTTAAATATTTGCAGGTCACCTGGTTCTAATTTTAACTGACGAATACGTTTACGGTCTCCATCAAGTACTTTTTTAACCTCTTCAAAATTTTCATTTCTTGGTTCACGTATATTTGGGCAGTACTCAAATATTCCGCCCTT
>AZHR01000136.1 GCA_000504625.1 alpha proteobacterium SCGC AAA240-E13 | reverse complement strand
TTTTTGGGACTGTTTATGTGGGCTCATATGATTTTCGTATCATCGATATTACTCGGTTACGATGCGATGTATTATATCACCAAAATGTTTGAGGGAGCTTTTATTTTCGGTGAAGGAAAACCCATACTTGTTAGTATTTCCGTATTTATCGTTTTTGTCATTTTTATAGTCCATGCGGGACTTGCAATGAGAAAATTTCCTATCAATTACAGACAGTATAAAACGTTTAAAACGAGCATGTATCTTATGAACCATGAAGATACCAAACTTTGGTTTGTGCAGGTATATACCGGATTTGCGATGTTTTTTCTCGGCTCGGTGCATCTTTACACCATTATGACTCATGCCGACAAAATAGGACCTTATGCTTCGAGTGACAGAGTGGTAAGCAATTGGTTTTGGCCTCTTTATATACTTCTTTTATTGGCCGTTGAGCTTCATGGAGCCATAGGCTTATACAGACTGTGCGTAAAATGGGGTTGGTTTGACGGAGAAAATCCAAAAAAAACGAGAGAAAATCTAAAAAAAGCAAAA
>AZHR01000135.1 GCA_000504625.1 alpha proteobacterium SCGC AAA240-E13 | reverse complement strand
AGCTCTTTATAATATGTTTTAGTTTTTCATATTTTAATATATTCATCATTTTTAAAAAAAGAAAATAATTGAAATGAAAAATATGAAATTAAAAAAGAGATAGAATTAATAATAGAAAAACCAGAAATAATTATTCAAAGCTGATTAGATGAAAATAATAATTGTAAAAAAGAGTCATGTAGTTTGAATTTAAAATATGAAGAAAAACAAAAATGAGAAAAATGTTTATGGGATTTTGATTGATGAGATTATTCTATTTGAACTAATAAAAAATGTAATCCATGATATGTAAAATATGGTTTATGAAACTATGAAGTAAAACTAAAAGTTTTTCAAAATTGAAATGAGAAAAATTTTAAAGAAACAGTTTTAACTTTTCAAAATGAAAAAATAATAAAAAAAGAAAATATTTTTTCTTCAATTATTTCAAAATTCAAAAATGATAATGAAGGGGATGAAATAAAAAATGATATTTATAATTTAGATAAAAATAAAGGTGTTCAAATATATAAAATAATGCCAAATCCAAAATGAAGTGA
>AZHR01000134.1 GCA_000504625.1 alpha proteobacterium SCGC AAA240-E13 | reverse complement strand
AAAAGATGACTTGCGAGATAGATAACCCTTATATACTTTTATACGACAAAAAGATAACAAGCTTGAAAGACCTATTGCCTGTTCTTGAGCAGATCCAAAAGACGGGAAAACCTCTACTTATCATAGCCGAAGATATAGAGGGAGAGGCTTTGGCAACATTGGTCGTAAACAAACTAAGAGGCGTACTCAATATTTCAGCCGTTAAGGCTCCGGGATTTGGTGATAGAAGAAAAGCTATGCTTGAAGATATAGCTATCTTGACAGGCGGACAAGTGATAAGCGAAGAGCTTGGCAGAACTCTTGAGAGTGCGACTTTGGATGATCTTGGAAGTGCAAGCAGTGTTATCATAGACAAAGACAACACAACTATCGTAAACGGAAACGGAGACAAGAAAGCTATAGAAGACAGAGTAAAAGTTATCAAAGCTCAGATAGAAGAGACTACAAGCGACTATGATAGAGAAAAATTGCAAGAGAGACTTGCCAAACTTAGCGGTGGCGTTGCAGTTATAAAAGTAGGTGCGGCAACAGAAACCGAGA
>AZHR01000133.1 GCA_000504625.1 alpha proteobacterium SCGC AAA240-E13 | reverse complement strand
AGCAATTAAGACAAAAGTTTTCATATAATTGTACCAAGGGATTTTTTCAATATCATTGACTAACATAGTTGCTATACCTAATGAAAAGACAGCTGAAAAGCCAACGTATCCTATGTACAATAATGGAGGATGGATAGCCAAAGCAGGATCCTGCAAAACAGGATTAAAACCCTGACCTTCAATAGGTGTAGGAAAAATTTTTTCAAATGGATTTGAAGTCATTAACGTAAATAATAAAAATCCAAAAATAACTAATGATTGGGTTTCAAGAGTTTTAGAAATAAAAAACGAATTTTTTTTATTATGTAGCTTGTAAATAAAATAATTAAAAATAGTCAAAACACTTATCCATAACAGCATAGAGCCCTCATGATTTCCCCAAACTGCTGCAATTTTATATATTAAAGGTTTAGTAGTATGAGAATTTTGAAAAACGTTAATTAAACTAAAATCTGAGATAACATAGCTACACATCAAAGAAAAAAAAGATATTAGGGACAAAAATAATAAACTGATGACTATTATTGAATTTGCCAAAAG
>AZHR01000132.1 GCA_000504625.1 alpha proteobacterium SCGC AAA240-E13 | reverse complement strand
AACATTTGCTTGACGCAGGCTTTGATGGCGAAATCATTTTATCAAGTGAGGTTTGTAATGAAATTAGAGAGTATGAAAGGACAACCACCACTGTTGTAAACGCACTGTTATCCCCTTTGGTTAAGAAATATCTCAATGAGTTTGAGCAGACATTAGCAGAAAAAAAAATTAAGAAATCTATTCATCTATTTTCGTCATTTGGTGGGCGTATAACCACTTCTACTGCCCGTAAGAAACCCGTCGAGTTGCTTGAGTGTGGGGCTGCTGCTGGGGTTACCGTGGCTGCTTCCTGTTCAAATACACTCGATAGAAAAAATGTAATATCTTTTGACATGGGGGGCACCACCGCAAAGGCAGCCGTAATCATAGACGGTGAAATCCAGATGACTCAAAGTTATGAAGTGGCAAGGCTAGAGCGCTTCAAGGCCGGGAGTGGGTATCCAATCTTATCAAGTGCAGTAGACCTGATAGAGATTGGCGCGGGTGGTGGTAGTGTAGCAAAAGTTAACGATTTGGGGCTGATAACTGTTGGCCCAGAAAGTATGGGAAGTGCTCCC
>AZHR01000131.1 GCA_000504625.1 alpha proteobacterium SCGC AAA240-E13 | reverse complement strand
CGCTAGGTAACTGGCTAAGAAGATTGACCATTTGCAAGGTTTTATCTTTATCTTTTATCTTGTAGAGAAACATATGTGAAGAGAGTTCTTCTATCATAGACAAAGAAAACTCTTTTTCTATATAGAGTTGGGTCGTGAGGTCTTTGAAGGATACGATTAATGTATCTGTGACGCCTAGACGTTTACCTGTCTTTGTTTTATAGTAGTTTATCGTTGTAGTGGCACTTCTATTTTTACGAAGTGGGGCAAAAGAGCTAAGCTTAGTTAAACCCTGTTTTTTACCCTGTGCGTAGTAATAGTCTGCAAAGAGCGTCGCGGTGAAAATAAGTAAGAGGAAAAATATTTTAGTCAATAACAGCCCTTGAAGATAAAATGAAACTTAGTACGCGTATTTTACTGTATAATTTAATAATTATCAAGGCTTTTGCTCATAAAATATCTATTTCTAGGCGTAAATAAAATTAATTTAATAAAAAAGTCTTTAGATTAGAGATATGGCATTTTTTTTTTGATATGATGTTTCTTGTATTTATAACAATTAAGAAGGAAAATAATGAAAAAA
>AZHR01000130.1 GCA_000504625.1 alpha proteobacterium SCGC AAA240-E13 | reverse complement strand
AAGCAGTTATATAATTAATTTTTAATTTATTTTTTTTGGCATGAATATTAGCTATATTAATATTTCTTTTTGACGCATCAATCCCTGTTACATTAGCACCAAGTTTGTACATTTGTTCTGATAGGAGACCACCACCACAACCTATATCTAGTAAGTGAAGATTATTTAGGGGTTTTTTTGAATTAGATATACTAAAATGGTCAATGACATTTTGTTTTATATATTCAACTCTAATTGGATTAAATTTATGTAATGGCTTAAATTTTCCATTAGGATTCCACCATTCTTTCGATAGTTTTGAAAATTTTTCGATTTCTTTGTAATTAATTGTGTTCAAAATAGATTTTCTTGTGAAATTTATCTTTTAAGAGTATTTTTACCAAAATTTTTCATAAGTATAAATAGTATTAAAAAATTATGTCTTTATTAGTTTTAAAATTTGGTGGTACTTCTGTAGGTAGCTGCGACAAAATTATAAAAGTGGCAAAACTGGTTAAACAATATTATGACCAGAAAAATAAGGTTATTGTTGTATCTTCGGCCATGAGTGGAGCTACAGATGA
>AZHR01000129.1 GCA_000504625.1 alpha proteobacterium SCGC AAA240-E13 | reverse complement strand
TTTTTTTCCAAATGACTAACATCAATTGCCAATGGATTTGATGCGGCTATATGCATAGCCAGTTTATGTCCAAAATTTTTAGTTTGCTCATTGAATTTTTTTGTTTCTAAACAAACTAATACACCCAATTTTCCAATATTTTGTTTTATTGATGTGTGTATATATGAAAAATTCATGCAGTTAGCATATTCAAAATAATTTGATCTTCTAATAGTAATTTTTTCTCCCATTTTAGAAATAAGTCTAATTACATTTTCATCAACACTATTTTTATCTCCCATTTTTGCCTTTTTTAATTTATTTAAATTTCCTTTTTCTTCAAAACATAATTTTGATAGTCTTTCTGAAAAATTTAAAAACTCTAAATTTTTAGCTACAAAATCAGTTTCACAATTAATTTCCAATATTGATGCTTTGTTATTTTTTTTATAAATACAAACTAGGCCATCATTTGCTACACGTTGCATCTTTTTACTAGCTTTAGAAATTCCCTTAATTCTTAAATATTCTATAGATTTGTCTATATTTCCATCACATTCTGTAACAGCTATATTACAGTCCTTGAAACCC
>AZHR01000128.1 GCA_000504625.1 alpha proteobacterium SCGC AAA240-E13 | reverse complement strand
GCAGTGGGTTTTGAGTGGCGTTTATACCAATCTCTCGATAATAGTTATTGAACTTATAATCAACCGAAAAAAGAAGATTTTTAAACACAAGAGGTTCCGTAAATCTATGATACTGCAATTTTGGCAAAGTCTGCAAAGTATCGGCGTTGGAAACTTTTGAAGTATCTTTAAAATATCTTATATACAAACCCGCATAATCTTCATCTCTTCTGAAAAAATAGTTTGCCTTGGAGGTTATCAAGCTTGAGGTTATATAGCTTTTGTTTTTTTTAAGATTTAGATAATCAACATCATTTAAATATTTATAATCAATCAAAAGCCCGTCTTGAGAAGAGTCTTGAAATATATGACTAAACAGTTCGTCTCTTATATAATTTATCTCATAGCCGTAATGAGAGTCGTTTTTTAAATTATATTTTTTTGCATAAGAGCTTTTCTCCTCAAAATCTCCCAATGTTATACTGCCTTTAGAGTGTTCGGAATCCACAAACCTAAGGGTTGCATATACTCCCTCCCCTCTTCTTTGCCTTATTTGAGGATCAATTTCTATATCCCAACTATCAAACGGCGCAAAATAA
>AZHR01000127.1 GCA_000504625.1 alpha proteobacterium SCGC AAA240-E13 | reverse complement strand
TGATCAAAAATGGTTTTGAAACATTGGTTGAAGCCGGCTATTCACCTGAGATGGCATATTTTGAATGTTTGCATGAGGTAAAGTTAATTGTTGATCTGATTTATGAAGGTGGTATTGCGAATATGAATTACTCAATTTCAAATACAGCTGAATACGGGGAATATGTTTCGGGCAAAAAGATAATAGATGTTGATACAAAAAAGAGAATGAAAGAAATCTTAAGTGATATCCAATCAGGAAAATTTGCTAAACAATGGATCGATGAGTGTAAAAGTGGACAAAAAAATTTCTTAAAAATGAGAAAAGACTTGTCCAACCATCCAATCGAGCAAGTGGGCGAAAAGCTTAGAGCTTTAATGCCATGGATAGGTAAAAATAAGCTAGTTGATAAAGATAAAAATTAATAATTTTTAATTTTTTGTTAATTTTAAAACAATTATTTTGCAATCTCGCCCAGAGATTGTAGTATTAGGTGCTAAAAAAAGCAGAAAAAATTTATTTAAATGTCCAACGACAAAAACAGAATAGTCATATTTGATACCACAATGCGTGATGGTGAGCAGTCGCCAGGTGCATCTA
>AZHR01000126.1 GCA_000504625.1 alpha proteobacterium SCGC AAA240-E13 | reverse complement strand
AAAATTAGAAATATCTACATAATAATTTCCTCTAAATTCAAAAGAAGTATGATACCAGTTACTTCTATACATTAAGATATTTTTAACATGTCTTCCAGCATTTAAAGTAGCTCTTCCAATCGCCGAATGGTCTTGATGAACATCTTTGTCCCAATGAGTATAAATTATATCTATATTATTTTCATCAACAATCTTATTCATAAGCTCTATTAATTCATATCCATACTGTAATGTCTTTGTCTCTAATCCACAAGATATTAAATTTTTTACTCCTAATATTTTAGCTGCATTTTGTCCCTCTTTTAGTGCAGTTTCTTTTGTTCGTATTACTGTTCCGTCATAATTTAGATATGCACTATCTGTTAAAACCAACATTATAACATTATCACCATTTTCTACATGTCTTGCAATAGTTCCACCACAACCAAGTTCTATATCATCAAAATGAGCTCCAATTGCTAATATATTTTTACTCATCTTATTCCTTTATAATTAAATTTACAATATTATCTAATCCCTTATAATTAAATAATTCTCTATTACTTTCAAATTTTATTTTTCTATCAATAGGATTATTTATAACTGTTTCTA
>AZHR01000125.1 GCA_000504625.1 alpha proteobacterium SCGC AAA240-E13 | reverse complement strand
CGATAAAAGTTTACTTAATAGTTTGTTTTTTGTAGGTGAGATTATAGCTACTGTTTCCATAAAGGTAAATAAATTGTGATTTTTTTTTAAACAAATATTTTTGTAATAAAAAAAATAAATATAAAATATATATTATATAATTATACTATTATAATAATTAAGATATAATTTATATTCAAATTATATTAAGGAGAATAGAGATGAAAAAAAATAAACCAATATCAATATTATTATCATTTTTTGTATCTATCAAACAGCTTTTTGTAAAAAAAGAAAAAAAGATATTAGATGATAATAGCACTACTCCGAAAAAAGAAGAGAATAAACCTAAAAAGATAATTGAAAAAAAAGAGTATATCAAAAAAGAATACCAAGAAGATACAACAACCAATTCTTCTTATAGTGGTAAGCTTCCTACTTTTGCCAATCTAAAAGCTTTAATTGTAGAAGATAACCCTATTAATCAAAAGATGATTCAATATACACTTAGAAATATTGGAATTGATTGTGATATAGCAGATAATGGAAGAGTAGGTGTTGATTTGCGTTTAAAAAATCACTATGATATTATATTTATGGATATACAAATGC
>AZHR01000124.1 GCA_000504625.1 alpha proteobacterium SCGC AAA240-E13 | reverse complement strand
AAAAGTTAGAAGATAGTAACGTAACATATAATCAGCATAGAGCTTTTCACTTACACACTCATGCTCACTTGTTGGGGCATATGGAGCCGTGTTTGAGATAGGCCAGTTTGTTTCAGTGATATGTAGAGCATGATCTGATCTTGGACTCATCCATACCATAGTGCTTAGTAGTGCAATCTTATCGGTAAGGTTAAAACCTATTTGGTTGTTTTCAGGTGCCCCGCGTCTATCTACATAGAGGAGTGATGAGGTTGCATTGTATCTGTATCTATCGAAGTTAAAGAGAGTGTGTGAAGTGAAATGAAACTCAAAGTCTATAACACCACTTCCCATCAGTTTTATAGTTTTAAACTCTTTTTGTTGGAGATTATAAGCTACTTTATAGAAGTTGTTATACTCTCTAACACTAAAAAATCCCCACTTAGCACGGTTGATAGTTGTGCCTATCTCATAAAAATCTACTAAGCCATTAAGAGTTGTAAAAATCTTTTTAAGATTTTTTTCTAAGAGTTCTAAATCCTCTATATTTTCTCTATCTTGCATGATCTTTAAGATGACTTTTCTCTTTTTGTTTTTGAGTAAAAAAGAGTTA
>AZHR01000123.1 GCA_000504625.1 alpha proteobacterium SCGC AAA240-E13 | reverse complement strand
GTTATGTTTATCTCACGGGGTCGATAAACCGACCTATGTCAATTTTGTTATCCGAGCAACCATTAAAATTATTAGATTCACTTATGCGAGCGGGCTATGTTAAAGATCAAAAAAGTTATAATAAAAAAGCACTCCTTAGGAGAGGAGATGAAGTTTATGAAATTAATTTATACCAATTGTTAGAATTAAACAAAACAGAATTAAATATTTATTTAAGAAAAGAAGATGTGTTACATATCCAGGAATCAGATACAGATCAGGCATATGCTTTTGGTGAATTTAATAGACCAGGGCCCGTTCCAGTATATAAGGATTTAACTTTAACGGAGTTATTTGCTACTCAGGGAATAAATCAAGCTACCGCTAAAACAAAAGCAATCTATGTTTTAAGAGAGGATGTAAATAAATTTTTACACATTGATATCTATGAAATTGATCTTAGAAATCCAGGAGCTTTAATTGCAGCAAATAAATTTTACATTTTACCAAACGATATTGTTTATATCCCTTCCACGAAATTAGTTGAATGGAATAAAGTGATCAGCCTTTTAACGCCAACAGAAACTATTTTTTCAACTTATTCGCCTTATATA
>AZHR01000122.1 GCA_000504625.1 alpha proteobacterium SCGC AAA240-E13 | reverse complement strand
AAAAAAAAACGAGCAGAATTAGAAAAACAAAAACAAAGATTTATTGAAGGAGCTTTAAATAACGGAATTCAAAAGGATGTAGCAGATTATATTTTCCAAAAAATAGAACCTTTCGCCGAATATGGTTTTAATAAAAGTCATGCCGCTGCTTACGCAGTCATTGCTTATCAAACAGCCTTTTTAAAAACCCATCATCCCAAGGAATTTTTTGCTGCATCAATGTCAACAGAATTAGGTAACCAAGATAAATTAAGTGAATTCTATGAGGAATTAAAAAGGCTTAATATTGAAATTCAACGTCCATGCATAAATAGTTGCTTTGCAGAATTTAAATCTACAGACAAAAAATTTTATTACGCATTAGGGGCAATTAAAAGTGTTGGATTTGAAGCAATTAATCAAATTGTTAAAGAAAGAGAAATTAACGGTCAGTTTAAATCATTAGATAATTTTATTAATAGAGTCGATCCAAAGAATATTAATAAACTGCAACTTGAAGGATTAGTAAAAGCGGGTGCATTTGACTCATTAGAAAATAACAGAAAAGAATTTTATGATAATATTCCAAATATTATATTAGCTTCTAAGTCTGTTTTT
>AZHR01000121.1 GCA_000504625.1 alpha proteobacterium SCGC AAA240-E13 | reverse complement strand
CTATTACACCTAATGCTTTTCCATGTGATTCACCAAATGTTGTAAATCTAAATTTTTCTCCAAAAGTATTCATATTATTTATTACCTTTTAATTCATCAAGTGTTATTTTAGCTGCAGCTTGTTGTGCTAACTTTTTACTTTTACCAGAAGCTTTAGAATAAAACTTATCATTAATCCATAAGCTTAATTCAAATTCTTTATGATGGTCAGGTCCTGTTGTTCCTTCAAGTCTATACTCTGGAATACAACCAAATCTAGCTTGAGTAACTTCTTGTAAAGCTGTTTTATAATCACTAAATAATTCATCTAAAGTAATTGTTTTATATGAGCTTTCAAGTAGTTTTAAAATAATAGGTTTAAGTATTTCTATACCTGCTTCAATATATACAGCACCCATAATAGCTTCAAAAGCATCTGATAAAATTGATGCCTTATCTCGTCCACCATTTCTATCTTCAGCATCAGAAAGATAAATATAATCACCTAAATTAATTGCAAGGGCAAGTTTTGTAAAACCTTGTTCATTTACTAAACTAGCTCTTGTTTTAGATAAATCTCCCTCATTTGAATCTAGAAATTTACTAAATAAATATTCTCCAACAATAAGA
>AZHR01000120.1 GCA_000504625.1 alpha proteobacterium SCGC AAA240-E13 | reverse complement strand
ATGCTAATAAACCAATAATCATAATTCCCATAGTATCAAGAACTAAGAACTTATCAGCTGCTAGTTTACTACCAACTCCTAATCCTAAGAATATAGTTACTACATTAATTAATGAGTTTTGCATTGTATCACTTAATCTATCAACAACACCAGATTGTTTTGCAAAGTTACCCAGTGCAAAAGCACCAATAAGTGGTGTTGATTCTGGAAGAATTAAGATTGCCATCATTAAAATTAAAATAGGTAAAAATAGTTTTTCTAATCTATGAACTTTTCTTAATGGAGGCATTTTTATTTTTCGTTCAGCATCAGTTGTAAGAGCTTTCATAATTGGAGGTTGAATAACTGGAACTAGTGCCATATAACTATATGCAGCAACCGCAATAGTCCCTAACATTTCAGGAGCAAGTCTATTTGCTATAAAAATAGATGTTGGACCATCAGCTCCACCAATAATAGAAATAGCTGATGCAGTTTGTAAATCAAATCCAATTGCAACTGCTCCAACTAAAGAACCAAAGATTCCAAATTGAGCAGCACCACCTAGGATTGCAGTTTTAGGATTTGCTAACAATGGACCAAAATCAGTCATTGCTCCAACACCCATAA
>AZHR01000119.1 GCA_000504625.1 alpha proteobacterium SCGC AAA240-E13 | reverse complement strand
GTGATAGCCGTCAATTAAGACTCACTCCAAATGCTGAAAGTTGTGACCTCTAAAAATGAAAACAACAGACAAATTCATTTTCAAATCCTTTGATAACATAAAAAACTTCATGCTAACTCAATGTTCATTAAGTGAAGAGCCTGACGTAGTCGTAGCTATTATGGGCGAGGATGTCCCTGAGGACTTTGAGGACCCACTATTCCTGGGAAACAAATACGTGGTCGCACTTCCCCAAATAATAGTTGGCTATGCTAAGGAAGTAACAGTTTGGTTTTCAAAAGAGGTGCCTCCTGAAACTATGTCAAATCTAATACAAGAATACTTTGATTCTAATTTTCCCAACCTTGATATTGACGAGTCCACGTCAATGGGACTGTCCGAAGCGGGAAAAATACGCATAATCAAAAATAGCTAAAGCCAAAAACTCTTTCAAAACTATTTCAAACGGACACACATTAATTACAGCCTCAATCGTGCTATTCCAATTTATAACGTCCAACGATCCACTCTAAATCAGGAAAAAGACGAACGGTGCAATCACCGCAAAAATCCCAGAAAACAAAGCAGTCACTGCAAAAAACTCATTCTTTGACCGCCACATGAAAGCCGCAGAG
>AZHR01000118.1 GCA_000504625.1 alpha proteobacterium SCGC AAA240-E13 | reverse complement strand
CCTGCCCATTATCAAATTTTCCATCACTTTTACCAACTCCTCTAAAATTAATTCGACAGACAGAAAACCCATTTTTCAAAAAAGTTTGGTAAGTTTCAAAAACTATTTTATTGTTCATAGTTCCACCGTATTGTGGATGAGGTTGCAATATTAATGCAATGGGTGAAAATTTTCTGCTATTTTTAAAATATTTTGCTTCTATTCTTCCAGCTGGACCTGGAATAAATAACTCACTAGTTTTGTTATCCATAGATAATATTGATTATTATTGTCAAAAAAAAACTAAGCTTTATAACATGTTTGTGGGAATTAAGAGAAATTTTTTTTTCAATACTTAAAGTTGACTAATTTACTCAGGATAGTATAAATAGAACATATTTTTCAACAATAATTTAATTGTTTGTATTATGAAATTAAGTAGTAAAGGCAGATATGCAGTGATGGCAATGGCCGATCTTGCAAAACACCATGACCCAAGACCGGTATCACTAAATGAAATTTCATTAAGACAGGGAATATCAATTCTTTATTTAGAACAACTATTTTTAAAATTAAAACAAAATAGTTTGGTGAATAGTACAAGAGGACCATCTGGGGGATATGTTCTATCAAAATCTCCAG
>AZHR01000117.1 GCA_000504625.1 alpha proteobacterium SCGC AAA240-E13 | reverse complement strand
CGGTTGATTATAAGTTCAATAACTATTATCGAGAGATTGGTATAAACGCAACTCAAAACGAACTGCTCGTACCCGTATCTTTAACTTTTCCCGTTTTAAACGATTATTTGAATTTATCGGTTTCCGAGAATATTTATCTAACAAGGATAAGCTATTCTAACGATACCGTATATAGAGAGCCGGGTCAATACGTAAGCAATTATCATAAATTTTCGCTCAATTCCAATCTTACAAAAAAATATGATAATTTTTTACATACCATAGATGTAAGTCTTGATTATATAGTACCGAGTTTTAACGATAAAAAGGGTTATTTTGCCGATTTTATAGCTTTAAATAAAGAGAAAAAGAGTATAAATTTTCAACTTGAGGAGTTTTTTTATAGTAAAAAAGGTGATCTTTTATTGACTCACAGGATGTCTCAATCATATTTTTTTGATAGTTTTGATTATAAATACGGAGATCTTTTAAATGAAATCATATATAACCATTCCGAAAAACTTACGATAACCAATGATTTGACGTACTCCCATAAATATTCCGAAATTTCCAAAATCCAAACGGGTATAAACTATAAAGGGGACGAATATCGTTTAAATCTGCTTTATACCTATGAAAACTCTCCC
>AZHR01000116.1 GCA_000504625.1 alpha proteobacterium SCGC AAA240-E13 | reverse complement strand
AGATGCAAGGAGTCTATAAAGAGCCGAGAAACCTAATAGGAAAAAACTACACAATAACCGAGATGAGCGATCCTAACCGCTGCTGCGGTTTCGGCGGAGTTACCATGCAGAGCGAAAAGTTTCACTTGGCAAAAGCGGCAGGACTTCCAAAAGCCGCTATGATCGATGAGACAAAAGCCGATATAGTAAGTGCCGAGTGCAGTGCCTGCAGAATGCAGATAACAAACTCCCTGCATTACAAAGACTCAAAAGTTATTTTTAAAAACCCGATAGAGCTTATAGCCGAAGCATTGGGAGAGTAGATGGATTACTGGAATCATATATATCAAAACTTTTCACCTATAGCATTTAAAATAGGCGAAATAAGCGTACATTGGTACGGAATAATGTATGTTTTAGCTCTTTTATCAGCTTTTTTTGTAGCAAAATGGTTTATAAAACACGATAATTTACTAATATCGGATAAAGAGCTTGACGGCTATTTTATATATATAGAGATAGGTGTTATATTTGGTGCAAGACTCGGATATATCATCTTTTACGATCCTCATACAAGCTATTATTTAACTCATCCTTGGCAGATATTTAATCCCTTTATGGACGGAAAATTTGTAGGAATAAGCGGAATGAGTTAC
>AZHR01000115.1 GCA_000504625.1 alpha proteobacterium SCGC AAA240-E13 | reverse complement strand
TCCCTTCTGTACAAACATTTTATTGATTTTGCATTTTGTCTTACTGCAGTTCTCACACAATCCATTCCAGTATCACCTCCGCCAATTACAATAGTGTCCTTGTTTTCAGCATTGAGTATTCCGTTATCAAAATTTTTTACTCTATCTCCCAAACCTTTCCGATTAGATGCCGTTAAGAATTCCATAGCTGGAAAAATATTTTTTAAATCAGAGCCTGGCAAATCGATTTCTCGTGGTTTATAAACGCCAGTCGCAATAAGTATTGCATCATGTTTTTTTCTTAATTCATCGAGAGATATATCTTTTCCAACCTCAAAATCTTGATTAAACTTTATTCCACTCTCTTTTAAAAGATTGGTTCTCCTTTCAACAGTAAATTTTTCTAGTTTAAAGTTTGGTATTCCGTAAATCAAAAGTCCACCTGGTCGATCGTATCGATCGTAAATAGCTATTTTATATCCTAATTTTCTTAGCTCTTCTGCACATGCTAATCCCGCTGGTCCTGCTCCAATGATACCAACGGATTGATCTATTTCTTTCAAAACTTTAATTGGTTTAATCCACCCCTTTTCCCACGCAGTATCTGTTATGTATTTTTCAACCGATCCGATTGTAACGGTTCCATGTACTGCTCTTTCAAT
>AZHR01000114.1 GCA_000504625.1 alpha proteobacterium SCGC AAA240-E13 | reverse complement strand
ATAATAATAATAATAATACTTGAAATTTAGATGATATTTGAATAATTCATACTAACACTTGAGATTTAATTAATACTAATAGTTGATATTTAAGTAATACTTGAATATTAATTATAAATACATGATCTACTAATATTTCATCTTGAAGTTTTATAGATAATAATACTTGAAGTGTGGATAGTTTTGACTTAATATTTAGTTTTCAAAATCCTAGTTATATTTTAAATAAAGATAAAGCATTAGATAGTTATATTTGTGATAATTTAAAAAACGAATGTAAAATAAATCTAGATTTAAGAGAAAGTTTTACATGAATTTTTAATGAATCAGATTATGAATGTAATATTGATTTTTGATTTAAATGATGGTTAAATTGAGAAGAAAATAAATGTAATCCTGCTACTGTTTCATTTCCAAAATGAGAATATGATTTAAGATTTAAAATAACTGAAAAAAGTAATAGTTGAAATGTTTTTACAGGTTGATTTTTATTAAAAAATGAAGTTAAAGAAAAATTAGTAGAAGTAGAAAAAGTTATAACAAAAACTAAAATCAAAACAGTTTATGTAGATAAAATAATATATAGAAATAGTTTGGAAAAATTGATATATAAATAATAAACAATTAGAAAAACTTGCTATTCC
>AZHR01000113.1 GCA_000504625.1 alpha proteobacterium SCGC AAA240-E13 | reverse complement strand
TAGATAGTTTAGCACATAATAGTTTCCAAAAGCCGCATCGGCTTTTTTTCTTAGAACGAATTTTAAAACGTCGAGATTTGTTTCGCACTCTATAAGCCTAATATCGGGGTATTTTTTTCTTAACATATTTATGGCATAACAGCTTTGAACTATGGCTACTCTTTGACCTTTTAGGTTTTTCAGACTTACATTATCTCCTTTGGGTGCTACGAGGGCTAAGTATATGTTAAATATCTCATTTTTGCTGAAAAAATAATTGTTTTCCAAAGCTTTGCTTTTTCTTAAAGTTCCTAACATATCTATCTGATTGTCTTTAAAAATATCTTCGTCATTTAGCATTTTTATATTTTTTTTAAAAACCGCTTTAAAGCCTGCTCTTTTGCAAACAAGGGTAAAATACTCTTTTATATACCCTTTAATTCTGTCAAATTTAAGATCGTCAAAAGGCGCCCAGTCCTTTTTTATGTATATATTCAATGTTTTTTTATGCTTGATATACTCTATCTCTTTTTTTGTAAATAAATTATCCGCATTTAATATGGATATCATAAAAAAGATAAATGGTATAATAAAATTTAGCCTTTTCATTTTTCTATATATACCCTGTTTTTTCCCGATTTTTTAGCTTCATAAAGAGCTTTGTCCGCTCTTGAAATTAAATCG
>AZHR01000112.1 GCA_000504625.1 alpha proteobacterium SCGC AAA240-E13 | reverse complement strand
ACAAGCATTGCACTCCATATCTGTTAACTCATCAGCTGTTATCTCTCCTGCTTCAAATTTTCCAACTCCCTCAAATACAGTAGCAAGGTCAATTGGTGTACCATCTTTGCTATACCCTTTTGCCATAGGTCCACCACTAACAAATACAGTTGGGACATTGACTCTCAATGCACCCATAATCATACCAGGTACTATTTTGTCACAATTTGGTATAGCAATCATAGCATCAAGTTTATGTGCATTCATTACAGTCTCTATAGAATTAGCTATAATCTCACGACTAGGAAGAGAAAATAACATCCCATCATGTCCCATAGCAATACCATCGTCCACCCCAATAGTATTAAACTCAAAAGGTACACATCCATTGGCTCTTATTTCATCTTTGATAATATCTGCAACTTTATCCAAAAAGAAATGACCAGGTATTATCTCGATAAATGAGTTTGCTACTCCTATAAATGGTTTGTTGAAATCCTCATCTTTTAATCCTGTAGCTCTTAATAATGAACGGTGTGGAGCTCTATTGTGACCGACTTTGACTATATTACTTCGCATAAATATCCTTTTTGGGTGGTGTTTTCATGGGAAAACACCCTACGATTTAAAATTTTTGCAAATTATATCAAAAAACCTTTACATTTAAAAAAAAGTTCGATATAAT
>AZHR01000111.1 GCA_000504625.1 alpha proteobacterium SCGC AAA240-E13 | reverse complement strand
AACCAACACTAGAGTTACTCTCTTCTCTTAACAAGTTCTTAAAAGTTTTGTTAAAGTAAACAAGGATATCTGAAGGTGTATATATCTTAGTTTGCATTTCAACTAAAAGTTGCTCTTCGATAGCTTTTGTTAGCATCGTCACAAAAGCACCAGAGACACCATGACCTGTACAATCTATAACAAACAGAAGAACCTCATCATCATTTAAATGCTCAAAAAAGTATATATCTCCACCTACTATATCTTTAGGACTCCACAGAACGAAAGAGTCTTTAAAAAAACTATTTATATCCTCTTGAAGAGGTAATATCGCATTTTGAATGAGCGAAGCATACTCTATATTAGCTTTCATATTTTTATTTATGATTGCTAACTCATGTGTTCTCTCTTTTACTTTCTCTTCGAGATTTTCATTTAAATCTTGTAACTGATGAGTTTTATTTTCTACTATTTTTTTTAATTTTTTATTTATAATTACAAATATAGTTATAAGAAAAAAGATAAATAGAAGTATATAGAGTAGTAGTTCTATATTTAACTCTTTTTTTACTTTTACTGATGTCCATTTATAATAAATATCACTTAACTCTTTTTTTGTTATATCATTTAAACCCTTATCAATAAGTGCTATTACATTTTCAGGGATATCTTTAGTGAGTGCTACTTTCAGATCAAACATATAGT
>AZHR01000110.1 GCA_000504625.1 alpha proteobacterium SCGC AAA240-E13 | reverse complement strand
TGATCTTTATTTTCATTTGTTATTTTTGTCATTAATTTTAATTCTTCTTCGAGTACATCTATATATTTTTTATTCATTTTTTGATGTGGGGATTGTTTTGCAACTTCTCTTGTTAATAACAATGCCTTCTTCTTATTACTTTTTTTACTTTTTCAATTTTAGAATATTTAAGATAAATTCCCTCTGCAAACGGTCTTATTATAGTAACGTAAACATATTTATTAATTGCTGCTGATATTGAAAAACCTTCTTTTTTCTTATAATATGAAGGCAAATCTGTTCCACCGCCACCAAGTGTTATTCTTAAAGGACTACGTGAAATAATCATAGTTTGAATTTTTATAAATCTTATTAATTATTTTATATGTTTGATAAGCATCAATTAGGTTTACATTTGCTTTTCTATTGTAAAATATATCTTTATAGAATTCATTAAGTCTATTTGTCTCCCCATTCGAGTCCTCTATCTTTGCCTACAATTCTTCTTAAAGTATATGTATCACTTTTTTGCAATAATTCTTTGTATTTGATCCAATTTTTCCAATTATCCCATAATACGCTTATTAGTTTGCCTTTAATACCATCACTATATTTTGAACCTAAAAATAAAATTAGTTCACAAACATTATTAAAAGGAGTCCCACCAGTTTCCTTTTGTTTTAATGATTTATTATAAAATACTTTA
>AZHR01000109.1 GCA_000504625.1 alpha proteobacterium SCGC AAA240-E13 | reverse complement strand
GAAAAACAAAAAAATAATAAATTATTAAAGTAAAGGAAAAATAATGGGCTTAAGCAACAAAAAACTACCAAAATTAGGATTTTTATATTTAGATTTCGTATTGAGATTTTTTGACCACTCCAATTTCAAAGGTTGGCCAAACAAAATAGAGACAGTAACATACCATTGGGGAGATGACAAAGATAGATTTGTAGCTGAAGTCAAAAGAAAAAAGATTGATGTACTCATAGGAAATATCCCAGCAACAGCATATGAGACATTTAGAGAGATAGCTAGAGAGTTACCTCATGTTAGATTTATACCATCATTAGATACACAATTTTCAAATAAATCAAAAGAGAATGTAACTAGATTTGCATGGAAATATAATTTGCCAATTCCAAAGACATATATATATTATAATAGAGGAAATGCAGATACATTTTTGAAAAAGACTACCTATCCAAAAATTGTAAAAAAATCTTATGGGCCATCTAATTATGGTGGATATTTTGTTCACAAAGTTGACTCTTATGAAGAGGCTAGGGCTTTATTTGATGAAAAGAAATATCATCCAATGTATTTTCAAGATTTTGTTCCAATGGAGGCAGATATTCGTGTAATGTTAATAGGACATAAACCTGTATGTGCATTTTGGAGAAGAGCTCCTGAGGGTGAGTGGCTAACAAACACAAGTCAAGGAGGTTCTATGGA
>AZHR01000108.1 GCA_000504625.1 alpha proteobacterium SCGC AAA240-E13 | reverse complement strand
TGGAAGGTTTCTAATTCTAGGTATGTTATATTTTTTAACTTGGATTTTTATTGTGCAGATTTTACCAATTTCTAGCTTATTTATATTTACTAATTGGGATCTGTCAACATATGTGTAGGGTAAGTGCCAAAGAACATCAAATAAATTTTCAATTTTTTTATTTTTTAATATTCTTTGTGTTTTTTGACCGACTCCTTTGAGTACAGAAATATCATTTAACAAAAATTCATAACTTTTTAAATAACTCATCTTTTATTATTATATACTTATTATAATAATATTATGAATAATATAGATATTCTTAAAAAAAAAATTATTTTTCGATCTGAACACCGTGGTATTAAAGAAATGGATTTATTATTAGGTGCTTTCGTTAAAAAATATATAAATGTTTTTGATATAATTGAACTTAAACAAATAGATTATTTATTAAATATTAGTGATGAAAAACTTTATAAATGGTATTTGAATAAAGTTTCTATAACATCAATACCAGTAAATAAAGTTTCAATTCTTTTAAGAAAATTTAAGATTAAATAGAAAAGTGGCGGAGGGGGTGGGATTCGAACCCACGAATGAGTTGCCCCATTGCTGGTTTTCAAGACCAGTGCTTTCAACCGCTCAGCCACCCCTCCAGAGTGTAGTTATATTTGGACCTTATTATATTTTTTAATAATTTTACACAACCACAATTATTAT
>AZHR01000107.1 GCA_000504625.1 alpha proteobacterium SCGC AAA240-E13 | reverse complement strand
ATAGGTTTTTTACATCTATATACGAGCGTTTTTCTCTCATTCTTTGTAATAAATCTTCCATTGCCCCCTCGCCTTCACCAAGACAAATCATATCAAAACAGTCTTCTTTAATAGTTTCATCAGGCAATGAAGTAGGATGAATTCCTCCACAAATAATAGGTACGCCAGGAAGCACCTTTTTAAATTTTCTGGCAAGTTTTTTAATAGGCATATAAAGATTGGTAATAGCACTAAAAGCAATTAAATCTGGACAAAAACGAATAGCTTTATTTACAACAAGTTCTTCGTTGTAAAAAAATTTGTTCAAAAAGGGAATATCTATATAACCATTATCTCCAAGAGCGGGCTCATAAATTAGCTCCACCAAATGACCCTTGCTCTTTAAATAGGCCATTATACTTTCTACACCAATGTGCTCACTACCACGATAATAGAACAAGACTCTCATTTATTTTTCAATCTTTGTTAATCTTTATCAATCTAAAGAAATATCAAATAAAATTCAACTATTTAAAAGGCAACATTCTTGACAAAATTTTCCTTATATTAATTATTGGTTAAATACACTATTTTATTTAAGGTTATTTAGAGTTTTAACAAATTAGAATTTAAGTACTCAACTTCTTTACCAGATATATGAAAATAGTTGTTTATCAAGTTTTTCTTAAAAAATTTTATTGTAGTTTTCTTTATAAGAAAT
>AZHR01000106.1 GCA_000504625.1 alpha proteobacterium SCGC AAA240-E13 | reverse complement strand
ATATCGATAGCAGTTCCAAAGCTATGCTCACTTAAAAACCCAGATCCCCTCATTTTCCTGCAGTTAACTGTTCCCATGTGGGAGAAGGATTTGACTTGAGCATCCTGCAACCAGTTGGTGAGTTTTAATGCTGTTGGACAGGACAAGATGAATGGGCTTGATGCAACGATGTTCTCAAAGCCCTCCACTCTAACAGCATTCATTACAGGGCAGATGTCTGACCCCTGATTGCCAAGGGTCCTAAACTTAACACCACGTTCTCTGAGTGAGGATATACATTGCTTGCCACCGCCATCCAGTAGAACAGGCCTGAAGACATTGAAGAGCCTGATTAGATCACTGCTGAATAATGTGGTTGCCCCTATAGTCATCAGACAGAACAAAGAGACACCAATAATCACATTAATGAGGTTCATAATGTTGCAACTAGATCACATAACTAGCTGTTCTATTATCCCAGCATAAATTGCTTCAGCTGCATTAGCTGTTGCTGCAACCATTAAGATGTAAGCCATCATTAAAGTTATAAAACCCAAAGTCCATTTAACCAGTTCATCCATCACAGCCTCCTATGTTTGCATTAGAGAACATTGGATGCTGAATGTGCCGAAAGTTAGTTGGGATTATGATATTTGGTGTTCTTTTTGTGTTCTTATAGCAACGCTCTTAGACTTAATAACTCTCTTAGTAACTATACACTCATAG
>AZHR01000105.1 GCA_000504625.1 alpha proteobacterium SCGC AAA240-E13 | reverse complement strand
TGCCTATCATTAGGAGTGATAAAAGTAAGAGCACAACCCTCTGCCCCAGCTCTTGCTGTTCTTCCAATTCTATGAATAAAATCTTCTGGAACTTGGGGAAGATGGTAATTAATTACATGTTGAATAGACGGTACGTCTAAACCTCTAGCAGCAAGTTCAGTGCTGATTAGAATGCGTATTTTCTCAGAACGGAACGCGATTAAAGTTTTTTGTCTTTTTGATTGTCTTAAATTTCCATGCATGCAGTCACAGCGGAGCCCATCATCATGTAACCGATCTGCCATTTTATCTGCATTACGCTTTGTTTTTACAAAAACTAAAATAGATCCTTTCCTTTTATAAAGTTCTTCCAGTAATTTGTTATATTTGTCACCTTCACTTACTTGAATAACTTCTTGTTTAATTTTTGAAATGGGCGTCGTTGTTGATCCAACTCTTATTCTTATTGGGTCATTTAAATATCTTTCAGTAATTTTAAGAATATTTTGAGGCAAAGTTGCTGAAAATAATAATGTTTGATGTTTTTTTGGTACAAACTTTAATATTTGTTCTATCTGTGGAATAAAACCCATATCTAACATTCTATCTGTTTCATCAAGGACTAAAAAATATGATTGATGCAATTTTAGACTTTTTCTTTTTAAGTGATCGTTGAGACGTCCAGGAGTTCCAATAATTAATCTTGGGCGCTTTTGTAATTGTCTTAATTGTTTTTG
>AZHR01000104.1 GCA_000504625.1 alpha proteobacterium SCGC AAA240-E13 | reverse complement strand
CTGGCCACCACTGCTTGAAGAAGTTCCTGTCCAAGTCCTTCGGCACATACCACTTCCGGGCATCATTGTAACACCGGCCTCCAAATGACTTGCACTCGTCCCTCTCGTCATAAGGACACTTCAGATAGAAACGGTCAGCAGACATTAGCTATTTCTTTCAGTTGAGCTGGTTGCTTCATGACAGGCTCATGCACTTTCACGCTGTCTTTGATTTGAAATACCAAGTCAAAGAAGCGGTCATTGAGAACATGAACGAGGCGGTGATGCTCAAATTGTGAGCGAAGGTAGAGCCATCCCTAAAAGACATCTTTCAGGATTTCTTCTTGCAGGGGCTTTGGAAACTGAATAGTGCTGCCTTAAGTCAGCTGGAATACATCGGACATAATAGTAAATGCCAGCCCTGTTCATTACATGATGAGGGCTAGATATGTTTCTCAATTTGTACATCACCAATCACCTGCAAACACTCAATTTGCCTGCAATTCAGTTGGTTAGCACATGATATGATGGGGAGAATGGTGCTGGTGCAGAGGTAGGTTTCTCTGCACAAGCACCGTGCGCATCACGTAATCGAAAGTTTGCCTAGAATCTCACGTGGCTGGACACTCGTCAACTCACTGAAATGGTCTACCCAGTGGTCTACTCCAACAATGTCACACAGGCATGCTCTTTATGATTTTATGAGAGTCATTGACAGGCGTTAGCTATGCGCAGCC
>AZHR01000103.1 GCA_000504625.1 alpha proteobacterium SCGC AAA240-E13 | reverse complement strand
AGGAATTAAATAGGTTATTTATATTCATTCTTCAAGAAAATAAACCTTTATTGCGTATTCAAAGTTATTCTCTTAAAATATACTCTAATTAATAAATTAGAGAAAATATCATTATTATTTACGTTATAAATAAAGAATACAAAGAATGCACTTAAATAAAAGGTACTAAAAAAAATATTACTTTTAAGAAGTATGTAATTTTAGAATATGAAAAGTGAATTATTTACAAAGATAAAAAATAATATTTCAAAATTTATACCAATAGTATTTTTAGGTATTTCTTTATTGCTTTTATTATATGTGTTTTATCGATCAGAATTTCATCACGAAGGAACTAGATCAAATTATTATTTTAAATATTATATAATTAGTTTGTTAGCTATAATTGCTTCAATAATTAGTTTTTACCTCAAAAAAAATATATTAATTAATATTTCTCTAATTTTTATTTCCATATTTTTGTCCTTATATATAATTGAAGCATTTTTATTCATTAATGAACCTAATCTTGTAAAAATTAAAATAAAAAAACAATTTCCACTAATCTCACAAAAAGAAATAAAAAAAAAAATGGCTGCATATGATACTCGAACAAGATTTCAAATATATGAAGATTTAAAAAAAGAAGACAAAAATTCTTCTGTTATATTATATCCACATAACTTTATTAAACATTATCTTCATGCTTTTATGGATTCTGAAAATGATACAAATAAT
>AZHR01000102.1 GCA_000504625.1 alpha proteobacterium SCGC AAA240-E13 | reverse complement strand
GCTTATTGATGTAGAAAAACATAGACCTCCTCTTATTTTGGTTCATTGGGGGAAACAGGCTTTACATTTTCAATGTGTATTAGAACAAATGGAACAAAGATATACTATGTTTATGGAGGATGGTACTCCTGTTAGAGCGATTGTTAATGTAACATTCAAAGAGATTGACCCAAAACAAAACAAAGGATTTATTGTAACCAAAGGAGAAAAACAATCCCCCGACCATACAAAACTCAAAGTTATAAAATCGGGAGATACTCTTCAAAGTCTTTCTGCTTTTGAATATGAAGATTCTAGCTTGTGGAAAATATTAGCAGAGCATAATGATATAGAAGACCCTCTAAATATCCCACCTGGTACAGTTATTGAAATACCACCACTATAGGAGTTATACATGTTTGATGATTTGGACTATGAAAATAAAAGTAGTAAAATATATGGCGTAGTTACAGCAATTGTAACCAACAATAAAGACCCTGATAAAATGGGAAGGGTCAAAGTTAGTTATCCATGGTTAGCCGAAGATGATGAGAGCTATTGGGCTAGGATTGCTACAATGATGGCAGGAAATAATATGGGAATTTATTTTATTCCAGAAATAGATGATGAAGTTTTAGTAGCATTTGAACATGGGGATATCAATTATCCTTATATTATTGGTTCATTATGGAATGGTAAAGATTTAGCACCTAGAAATAATGATGATGGTGAAAATAATATAAGAATTATACATACTAGAAGTGG
>AZHR01000101.1 GCA_000504625.1 alpha proteobacterium SCGC AAA240-E13 | reverse complement strand
GTTAGGATTAGAATATATAGGCCCCACAGATGGTCACAATATTGAGAGTCTTATAGAGAGGTTTACACTGGCAAAAGAGCATAATGATGATCTCAATATACAGCTTTTAAAATCCATCACTAGCTTAGATGAGGCGGTACAAAAACTTGATACTTTTTTAGATGCTATAGAAAATGACTTAGTGGAAGCCTCAGCTATCATTGCCAAAAAAATTATCAAAAAAGAGTTAGAAGAACATTCTCATGAGGTAGCGATCAATCTAGCAAAAACTTTTCTACAAGATTTAAAAGAAGCTAGTAGTATCACACTCAAAGTAAACCCAAAAGATGCTAGCTATATAGAAGAACATTTTAAAACAGAAAAAAATATCAAAATTGACGCGGATGATGCCATAAATAAAGGTGGAATCATTATACTTAGCGATATAGGAAATATCGATGGCAATATCCAAACAAGGCTAGAAAAAGCGATGGCATTGATAGAACGAGAGGGGTAGGATGAACATAAAAGAGTATTCGATTGAGCAGCTCAATACTCTCTGCAGTGAAATAAGAGAAAAGATTCTTGATACCGTCAGTAAGAATGGTGGTCATCTAAGCTCTACGCTAGGTGTTGTCGAGCTGATTGTAGCCATGCACTATGTTTTTGATGTAGAGAAAGACCCCTTTATCTTCGACGTTTCACACCAGGCTTATGCACATAAACTACTGACTGGTAGATGGGAAACATTTGATAGCTTACGCACTTT
>AZHR01000100.1 GCA_000504625.1 alpha proteobacterium SCGC AAA240-E13 | reverse complement strand
TGCTAAAGAATAGCAAGGTTTCCATTGTTTTTTAATCCTTAATTACTTATTTATTAACTATAAAAATAAGCAAAATGTAATTAAGGTGATATACTTTTAGAAGAAATACAAATGAAAGGATTAAAAATGGCAACAAGAACTATTACAATTAAAGCATATATAAAAAATGGGAAGCTAGTAAAAACTCATAAAAGAACTTTACCAGATAAAATATGTTCAAATAATAGAAAACCTAAATTATGCAAGAGAAAGTAGTAAATAAGTATTTTATTATTTACTAAATATAGGATAGTAACTAATAGGTATTATTTCCTCTAGCCCCACTACCACTATTTTCTGGATAAGTATAGTCCTCTAAATTAATACTATTACTAAGAAAACTTTCAGGTCTAAAATAATTCATATTTTCTTCTACTACTATATCATATAGTTTTATATATTTATTATACTCATGTATAATAATTCTTTTTTTCTCTAGTTCACTTAATGCATTATTCATATCAGAGTCAATATATTTATCAGATTTTTCATAAAATAAATTTAATACTTTTTTTTCTGTATCACTGATATTTTTTAAATCATTCTTTATTTTCATTATATATTTATTTTTTAAAAAAATAACTACTTTATTGTTGAGTTTATAAATACCCATACCTGCTATTTCATCTATCTGCAGTTCAGTAATATACTGATTTTTTTTAAGGTTTTTTGTAGTAGTATTATATATATTTAATTTCTTTTTATGTTGTG
>AZHR01000099.1 GCA_000504625.1 alpha proteobacterium SCGC AAA240-E13 | reverse complement strand
AAGCTTACTCTTTTTCCTCTCCGTATTGACACCCGTCAAACTCTCAATAATGTCAGCACTTCTCAAGGCAAATCCTTTTAAGTTTATTTATCAACGACATAACCGATACATTAACGATTTTATCGGAGTTGTCGATTAACTTAAGAGTATTCTACTCTTTAAAATATAAAATTTTTTTTAAGAATTGAAGTTTTGAAATATAAAATTAATATTTTTGGGGTCAGGTGATTAGGTATTAGTCTTTTTTAACATTTCGTAAACATAGAAGATGATCAAAGCTTGGATTTTAAATTTTTATATATATAAAATGCTGCTGAAAAAAATATCATAAGTATAGACAATATCTGCCCCATCGTCATCCATCCGCAACACAAAAAACCGAGCTGAATATCCGGTTGTCTGTAAAATTCAGCGATAAAACGGGCTAAACCATACAGTATACCGTATAAAATGATAAGTTCGCCGTTAAACTTTTTATGTTTTCTATATATCAAAAGAATGACAAAAACCAAAAATCCCTCAAGAAAAGCTTCATACAACTGAGACGGATGTCTTAAAACGCCATCAACATATATTCCCCAAGGTTCATCCGTAACTCTTCCTATAAGTCTTTGATTTAAAAAGTTTCCTATCCTTCCGAAAATATATCCGAGAGGTACGGAAACGGCGGCTATATCAAGCAAAAACCAAAAATCTTTTTTATATCTTTTAGCAAAAGCGTAAGTTCCTATCAAAAATCCTATAACGGCTCCAT
>AZHR01000098.1 GCA_000504625.1 alpha proteobacterium SCGC AAA240-E13 | reverse complement strand
TTATTACCATTACATTTATATTTATTAAAACAAATAGCTAATGAATATTGAATTCAGTTAAATAAAAATGATTCAAAAGAAATAATTACTACGGTAATGTGAAGTATTAGTTGAAGTTATTTATTATCTCAATGAGTAGTTTGATTATCAAAAATTTGATTATTAGGATTTTGATGATATATAATGATAACTCTAAACTTTGCTTTGACATATGCAATGTGAAAGATTTTGAGCTATTACTTATATAAAAAATCTAGATGAATTAAGTCTACTAATAAAGAGTTAAATAATTTATTTAAGTATTCTATTACATCATGAAAAGATATAGCTAAAAGGGATAAGCAAAAAATACTAGATATGTGAAAAGAGTATAAAAATACTTTTTTAGAAATCATAAAAGAAAAGAAAACTAATTTCACATTTATTAAAAAGAAATAAAAACCAGAATGATTATAATCATTCTGGTTTTTATCTTTAAAATGTTTCAAGTAAAATTTTATATTTTACTCAATTAATTATTATAATATTATCTTGAATAATATTACTTTCTATAATATTAGATTTTACTAATAGATTAGCATTTGTTTCTTTTGTGATTATTGATGCTGATACTATTAAAATAGCTATTAGTAAGACTACCATAGTTCAGTTTTCTAGTTTTTCATCTAGTAATTTATAATATGTTTTTATTAAGTTTTTTAGCATAAAAATATATAGAATATAAGTATTACTTATATTAAAACATATATTATTAATTAATGCAAAAAAAAACACT
>AZHR01000097.1 GCA_000504625.1 alpha proteobacterium SCGC AAA240-E13 | reverse complement strand
AGAGTAACTCTAGTGTTGGTTTTGATGCTGGTGTGTTACATTTCAATAAAAAAACAAAAATACTAAAATATTCAGGTGCCAAGATTTCACTTTTTTGTGCTGAAGAAGAAAATATTGAAGAACTTAAAGGTGATAAACACTCTATAGGTTATAACCATTGTCAAGTGGATTATAGATATAAAGAGCATACCTTGAATGTAAAAGAGGGCATGAAGTTTTATATCACATCAGATGGTTATCTTGATCAAAATGGTGGAGAGAAAGGTTTTCCTCTTGGAAAAAGTCGTTTTAAAAAGTTTGTTGAGAAAAACAGAGAGTTTGAGTTTGCAAAACAAAAATCGATGTTTTTAGAGCAGTTAAGTGAGTATCAAAAAGATGAAGAAAGAAATGATGATATAGTCTTCATAGGTTTTGAAGTATAGAAGCAGATTTATAAGAAATCTGCTTCTATCTATATAACTTATTTTCGTAGAGATTGTTAAGTACTATGACAAATGCAAGTGCATCTTTCTCTAGCTCGATGTTATGTTGAATTGGCTGAAGGTGTTTACTCTCATACTTAAATGTAAGAGCTTTTTTTCCAGGTCTAATAATAGCTACTGTATTGCCTTCTCTGAGTGCGTAAGAGTTGTGAAATTGCATTAAAGCTATATCTCTTTTCTTATCACTAAATATAGAGTGTCCCATAATTGGATAGTTTAAATCTAAGCCTATTAAATCAAGTGCCGTTGCTAATATATCTGGTTGTGTAGCTATTTTGTTATATACACTAGGCT
>AZHR01000096.1 GCA_000504625.1 alpha proteobacterium SCGC AAA240-E13 | reverse complement strand
TTCATTAAGAGCTGCGAGTTTAAAAAAATCCTTTATCATATGTCCCTTGTAGCCCAGACATATTACGAAGTCTTTATACCCGAACGACGAATAATATTTCATTAAATGGTATATAATTGGAATCGTTCCAATTTTGACTAACGCTTTGGGAATAACAGATGTTTCTTCTGACAATCTAGTTCCAGTACCGCCAGCGAGTATTACAACTTTCATTTCGTCAAATTTTTGATTATGCAATTTTTCATGGTTATTTAACTCTGTATTAGATCTAGCATATTTCGAGAATTATTGAACTCTTAAATTTAAATTAGAATAAATATTTTTAATAAAGAATCACTGTACTTTTGCAAATTACTTTTCAAATAAATCAAACTCGATCATATGCCTAGAATCTAAATATTTTCCTAAATAAACGTGTGTTATAGCTTAACTATTACGCTAAACTTTGGTGGCGGGACACGGATTCGAGTTAATTTAAACCAAGTTTCTTAAAAAAGAAAATTGTTGTATAAATTTTATTTATGACTTTAAGATTCGTATTATTATTTTTTTTAATTTCAGCGTGCGCGATATCTCCAGGGTTTAAAGAGGAGCCTAGTAGTAAAAACCCTAAAAAAATGGGTTTAAGACAAAATGGCGTTACGTTAATGTTTCACAATATTAATAAGATGAATCTTGGCGCTTTACCTAAAATTGAGGACGTACAAAAAAAGTCAGAAAATAAATTGAAAGAATTAGTAAAATCGGACACTTATGATTATACCCTTGGTTATGGCGATGTAATTAATATTGCGTTAACCGATATAGAGGATA
>AZHR01000095.1 GCA_000504625.1 alpha proteobacterium SCGC AAA240-E13 | reverse complement strand
CAAGATAAAATAAAAACTACAGAAGAAAATTTAAGAAAAGGCAAATTTTCTATGCAAGATTATTTAAGCCAGTTAAGACAAATGAAAAAAATGGGTGGCATGGAAGGGGTACTTTCAATGTTACCCGGTGTTTCTAAAATAAAATCACAGATGGATAATTCCGGAATTGATGAAGCTATAATAAGTAAGAATGAAGCGATTATTTTATCAATGACTAAACAAGAAAGAGAAAATCCAAAAATTATTAATGGATCAAGAAGAAAAAGAATTGCCAATGGTTCTGGAACGGATGTTGCTACTATTAATAAATTATTAAAACAATTTAGATTAATGTCAGACATTATGAAAAAAATGTCCAAAGGCGATCTTAAAGGAATGAGTAATAGAGGAATTCCTCCAGAACTTTTCAATCAGTAAAAATAATAAAAGGAGAAAAAATGCTAAAAATAAGATTATCAATAGGTGGAGCTAAAAAAAGACCAGTTTATAAAATAGTTGTTGCAGACAGCAGATTTCCTAGAGATGGAAGATTTATAGAAAAACTGGGTTTTTTTAACCCTTTAGTTCCCAAAAATAAAAAAGATAGAATGAAGCTTGAAGTAGAGAGAATCAAACATTGGATGAATCAAGGTGCTAAACCAACAACTAGAGTTGCAAGACTTCTTGGAGAAGCCGAAATAACTTCTATGCCTGTAAAAGGTAACAATCCCCTAAAAGCCATACCAAAAAAAGATAGGAAAAAATTAGAAAAAAATAACAAAGAAGCTGAAAAAAAAGAAACTGCTCCAAAAACAGAAGAGAAAAAAGAAGCTGAAAAA
>AZHR01000094.1 GCA_000504625.1 alpha proteobacterium SCGC AAA240-E13 | reverse complement strand
GGGCCCGCCAGGATTCGAACCTGGGACCAATACATTATGAGTGTACTGCTCTAACCAGCTGAGCTACAGGCCCGTTGTTAAGTATTGTCACACTTTTTATAACTTTTCAAAATAAAATCTACCTAAAAATACTCAAACATGTCCTCAGTTTCCACCCAGTTTCCACTTCCCCTATAAAACATAGGACAATAATTCTTTAAACCAGAAACACGTATAGAGATGGTTTTTTCATTTATTTTTTTCAGTTCGATAGATTTAACTCCTAGATTGAATTCTAATGTGTTGCATGGTCTGAGAAAATTTGTTCAAATAATTATATGGAAAATGATAAAGATCAAACAGTTGAAAAGGATGATGAAACAGTGACATCAACTCAGGAAGGAACGCAAAAAACTTCTGCGGTAACAAACAGACCAAATATTGATGTCATTACTGCGAGAAATGAGGAAGAAGTAGCACAAGACAGAAAATCATCATATAAGAAAGCAGGAATAGTAGCACTCTTGGTAGTGGTTATTATAATTGCAATATATTTTTTAAGCTAAATAGAACCTTCAACTATTATATGTTAGTTTCTTATTAAGAAAGGATCGTGATGAAGAAAAGAAAAAAAATAAAAAAAAGAATCAGAAAAATAATTAAAAAGAAAAGTAGAAAAAAAATTAAGAAGAAAATTAGAAGAAAAATTAAGAAAATAACAAAATTCTTAAAAAAAAAGCAAAAACAGACAAAGATTAATAAACTTAAAGATGCACAAAGACTAAAAAAAAGAATAGCAAAAGCTGAAAGAGAAAAATTAGTTCAGCTTGAGGAAGCTAGAAG
>AZHR01000093.1 GCA_000504625.1 alpha proteobacterium SCGC AAA240-E13 | reverse complement strand
TTTTTTAATTAATAAAAATTATGGATATAAATTATTTTTCAAAAACAAGAATCCTGGATGGCGGCATGGGTCAAGAATTATTGAAAAGGGGATTAAAACCTCAAGGAACACTTTGGTCAGCTGCCGCTTTGATAGAAGAAAAATATCATCAATTAGTAATTGATACACATCTAGATTTTATTAACGCTGGTGCAGATGTTATAGTGACAACAACCTTTACTGCTAGAAGAATTAGATTAATTCAAAATAAATGTGAAAAACATTTTGAGTATGTAAACACCAAAGCTGTAGAACTTGCTTTAAAAGCAAGAGATATCTCAAAAAAAAATATATTAGTAGCTGGAGGTTTGCCTAACCAATATCAAACCTATAGTGAAAATTTAGGAGATGATTTAAATTTAATTGAAAAAAATTTTTATGATCAAGCAAAATTACTTAAATCAAATATAGATTTTTTTTATTTAGATGTAATGGGAAGTGGAAAAGAATGCGAAATCGCGCTGAAAACAATCAAATCATTTAATTTACCAGTACTGGTAGGTGTACATATCAGAAAAAATGGGAAATTACCGTCAGGTGAAAATATAAGTGATATAGTAAAAAAATATAAAGAAGAAAACTGGTTAGGAATTATTGCTGCTTGTGTTCATCCTGAATCTTATGAAATTATAACTAAGGAATTAAAAAATTTAGATATTCCTTACGGATTTAAATTAAACGCATTTAAAAATATTCCTGACGATTATGGAGTGCGTTCACCTTCGATGTGGGGTAAGGGTGGAAATCCTACTAAAATTTTGGGGTCAAGGACTGATATTAATGAAAGCAAATTTTACGAATTTGTAAAAAA
>AZHR01000092.1 GCA_000504625.1 alpha proteobacterium SCGC AAA240-E13 | reverse complement strand
TTTACTCAATCGCTATTACTAATAATCATCAAAAAGCAGATACAGGAACTAAAATGATTCATCTTGGAAAAAATACGAAGAGCAAAATTATATCCAAAGCTGTTTCAGCCGGCCATGCAGATAATACTTATAGAGGTTTAGTTAGAATAAGTTCTAGAGCAAATAATTCTAGAAATTATACGCAATGCGATTCCTTACTGATGGGAAATAAATGTGGGGCTCATACTATTCCCTACATAGAAAACAAAAATTCTTTCTCCAACATTGAACATGAAGCAACGACTTCAAAAATAAGCGACGAACAACTTTTTTATTGTAATCAAAGAGGTTTAAATCAAGAGGAAGCTATAGGTTTAATTGTAAACGGTTTTTGTAAAGAAGTACTTCAACAATTACCCATGGAATTTGCAGTGGAGGCACAAAAACTAGTTGGTATTAGTTTAGAAGGCAGTGTGGGTTAAATGTTGCAAATTACTAATCTTAGCGTTTCAGTAGATGATAAAAAAATATTAGACGGATTTAATCTTAAAATTAAGCCTGGTGAAGTTCATGCTCTTATGGGCCCAAATGGATCGGGCAAAAGCACTTTAGCCAATGTATTAACCGGTAAAAATGGCTATCAAGTTGAAGGACAAGTTCTTTATCAAGGAAAAGATCTATTGAACTTACCTATAGAGGAGAGAGCTCAGAAGGGTTTATTTATGGCTTTCCAATATCCATTGGAGATAGCAGGAGTTAACACAAATAACTTTCTTAAAACTTCTTTAAACACTGTTCGCAAAGTTGGAGGTCTAAAAGAATTGGACTCTTTAGATTTTTTAAATCTAGTAAAAACAAAGACGAAAAATCTTAAAATAG
>AZHR01000091.1 GCA_000504625.1 alpha proteobacterium SCGC AAA240-E13 | reverse complement strand
GATAGAAGTAGCGGAAGTAAAATCTCCTAAGAAACCAACACATAAGAAAAAAAGCATAAAGAAGAAACCTGCTTATCATGATATATATCAAAACTATTTTTTAAAAATCACAACAAATGATAAAAATATAAAGATTATCACAGAAGATAAGCTAATACAAAAAACTCTCTTCAAATCTCCTACAAGGTTGTCATTGGATTTTAAAAGACTTCAGTATTTCCATACAAAAAGCACTATACTCCAAAACCCTTTTGCTAAAAAATTAAAAGTAGGTTCGCATCATGACTTTTATAGAATCACCCTGCTCCTAAAAGCCCATAAACATTTAAAAGTACGTAAAAAACCTTATGGTTATCTACTGGTTTTGAATTAGACCTTTACAACCCTTGCGGCTTATAATTTTAATACTCACGATTGAGATAATCACTTCAAACAGACTTGCAAGAATAAATGCAAAATAATAAAATTGAGAAATACTATTATTTTGGTATGCCAATGTCACGATTGCGATAAGAAGTGTTAAAGGCATAGAATGAGAAAAGGCAAACAAAACCCGCTCTTTTAGTGTAAGATACCCTATAAATGCCGCTGACGAAATAAGGCGAACCACAATCATCGAAAAAGCTATCAGTAGCGCAGTAGATACCAACCCCTCTATCAGCAAAGAACTCAACTTAAACGTTGAGCCTATATAAACAAAAAAGAGAGGAATTAAAAAACCAAACCAAATCGGGACAGTCAGCGAAACAATGACTACCGTTAGACTTGCACAAAAAAATGGTTACAAATGTGTTATGAGTCATAGAAGTGGTGAAAGCGAAGATGCCTTTATCGCAGATTTCGCTGTAGCACTTAACACA
>AZHR01000090.1 GCA_000504625.1 alpha proteobacterium SCGC AAA240-E13 | reverse complement strand
AAAGGCTTAGAACTTGAAAATGAAGAAGCCACAGCAAATATGATAGAAAAAGCTTACTTAAATGAGAATCAAAAAAATTCGCAAGAATTTAATTTTGATTTAATTTATGCCTATACTATTAAGCAATTTTATGAACATAATGAGTTGGATAAATTAGTTTATCTATTTGGTGGAGATAAAGAGATAGCTAGAAGACTCTATATGAGAGCTATGGGAATTGTTATAAATAGTGATACCAAGCAAAATTATAATCAAAACAGTTTATCTAAAAACTTAATAACAAAAGATAGCTCAAATATAAAAAAGGTATCTACAGATAATTTTGAAGTTAAAACAAAAATAGATAAGCAATATAGTGGTGAAAATATAACATTTGAACCAAAAAATATTTATATGCAAAAAGCTAAATACAAAATAGAGGGTCTCAAAAGTTGGACAAATAAAAGTAATAGACAACAAAAGGTAATCCGTTTTTGGTTTTCATCTTATTATAAAGATTATGGTTTTCAATCTGATATTACTACAGAAATCAAATCAACTATTAGTAGTAAACTAAATTACTATAGAGCAACTTATACTGAATATCTTGATAGTATAAAAGTAACAAATTCAATTGTTCAAGAGATAAATAGAATCAATAAAAGTATAAATATTGTTCCAAATAGTTATTGTCAGTATGAGATAAAGGTAATTATAGATGTTTTAGGTAATGGTTATTATATCAAATATATTAAATTATTACACTCCAAAACTCATAAAAAAAGAGCTTTGGATTTCAAGATAAAAAAAGAAAAAGAGATTTTAGAAGCTAAAAGGAAAAAAAGAGAAAAACAAGCAAAAATAGATGCAAAATTAGAAAAGATATA
>AZHR01000089.1 GCA_000504625.1 alpha proteobacterium SCGC AAA240-E13 | reverse complement strand
TCCATAATTTGTTTTCCTCAGATGTAATAATTCCTTTTAGCTTTCTTTCCTTATATTTTTTATCTCCTATAAAAAGAATTTTTGCTATTCTAGCACGTTTTCCGAGATTAATTTCATAAATTAAATCTATAGTGTTGTTTACATTTTTTTTTCCATAAGCTTCAACATCAATAAAATAATATCCAAGATTTCTAAAAGCTGTTTTAATTGTTTGAACATCTTTATTTAATTTATTTTCTACGAATGAAGTTTTTTCTTTTAGTTCAATAATTTCTAGTATTGCTTCTTTATATTTTTTTGCTTTAATTCCATTAAAAATTAAACTTTGAATTATGGGATTCTCTTTAACCAATATTTCCAAAACACCATCGTTTAATTTAATTTCTAAATACGAAAAAAAACTGGTATCGTATAATCTCTTTGAAAGTTCATTTATCTTTTGAGCGTCATAATCTTCATTTATTTTTATATCTCCAAAAACACTAATAGTTTCTGGGGTTATTCTGACATTACCCTCTACTTTAATTTCTTTTATGATTTCTGCGTAAGATATCGTTATAAAAAAAATACAAAAACATAAGGATTTAAATAGTGTCTTTTTCATTGGATAAAATATCATACACTTAAACCGTCAGTTTTCAACCTAACTAGTTCACTTACTTTATATATTTTTTTAAGTGAAGTGGGTTTTTTAGAAAAATATATTTTATATTCTTTTAAATTTATAATCTCTGTTAATTTCATGACAATCTGCTTAAATGTAATTTTATGTTGTAAAAAAAGTTTAACTAGTTCCTCATTAGCAATTCTTATTACAGTGTCAAAAAGAGTATTTTCTTTCGATATTTTTTTTAAAAGTTTAATTGAAGGAA
>AZHR01000088.1 GCA_000504625.1 alpha proteobacterium SCGC AAA240-E13 | reverse complement strand
TGATAGATTATTTTGAAAATACTCCATGAAAAATTAAAGGAGAATTTGTAGTAATGTTTTAATATATGGAATTTAATATACCAAAAGATAAGCAAATAGTGTTTATAAAATCATTTATGTGGAATAGTATAATTGAGGTTTTTAAAAAAGAAAGAAATATAGATATAACTAATTATCTAGTATCAATTCAATTAAGATGAAATACAATTTTAGTTAAAAGTAATAAGCCAATTGTTAATACAGAGGCACTTATCTTAGATGATAAGATAAAAGAAGTATTTGAAAAGAGGATAATGAAAATATGAGTAAAATTTTGAAATTATGAATTAAAATATATATAACTTTATAGCGTATATATTTTTTAATTTACAATATTTATGGTATTATTAATATGAATAATCATAATGATAAATAATGAAACAACTTTGAACGATTAAATGAGCCATACTATTTACTGATATCAAAAATTTTACGTTAAAAACATCTTTATTAACTGCTAAACAGATAGAAGAATTATTAAATAAATTAAATGATATAATCTTCCCAATTATTAGTAATAATAATTGAAAAATTATAAAATCATTATGAGACTCATATATGATTTTATTTACTAATCCTCAAGATGCAGTATTTACTTCAGTAGATATACAAAATGCTTTAACTAGTTTTAATTCTCACATTAAATTTGACTTATTTAAGATAGAATTAAGAATTACAATTGATTATTGATCTCTAGAAAAAAAGTTTACTATTAAGTGAGATGATTATTTTTGAGAGACTGTTAATTTAGCATCTAGACTACAATCGATAACTGATGCTAATAAAATATATATTACGTGAAAAGTTTATGAAAAAATTAACAAAAATTAAAAATATAGAAATTGTTTTTCTGGGAAAT
>AZHR01000087.1 GCA_000504625.1 alpha proteobacterium SCGC AAA240-E13 | reverse complement strand
TATTTCTATAAATTTATACATCTCTTCAACTCCTGGTAAATCTAAAAGAATAGTTTTACAATCAAATTCAATCCCTTCATATAAAGCAGTAGAAAAAACTCCTATTTGATATTCGCTACTACTAAACAATTCATAAAGGTCTATATCTTCTATAATTTCAATATTATTATAATTAGATAATTGTAACAAATTTGGGTATTTTTTCCATCGTCCATATTCTCCTGGATGAAGTTTATATTTTATATTAAATTGTTTAAAATAATCCCAATTATCTAAAATTTTTTTTGCTATTCTATCCCCTAAAACACCTTGTGATAAGACTACTGCTTGATTTTTCTTTTTTTTGATATTAGAATATAAACTTTTTCTATATCCTAAATAATCAAATTTTCTTATAATTATATTTTCATCTTTTATAGGAAAATTTATTCTATTTTGCCAATATTTATTCCAAACTAAAAATTTATCTGGAAAATAATCCAACTCTTTTTTATCTTCTCCAAAATAATATCCAAAATGATATTTTGAAAAATTACCGTGTTGAAATTCTAATGTTTCTATATTCAAATCTTTAGCAACTTTTATAATCACTTCTAATCCACCATATCTAGGAACTAAATATATTTGCTTTGGAGAAAGTTTTTTAAATAAATCATAATATAATTTATATTCAACTTTATAATATTTTACAGCTTTCATAAATCTATTTAATAAATCATATTTGCCTATTTTATTTTCTAATTCAAGTTCTACTTGTTTTATTAATTCTAAATCTATAAAATCAATTTTTTCAAATCTATATAAAATTTTTCTCATCAAAATTATAAAATCTTGATAATATCTCCATCTTCTATTTTTTTTATAATGTTTCCCTAAATAATCTTGTTCAATTTCAATAAAAGAAATCTGCCTTT
>AZHR01000086.1 GCA_000504625.1 alpha proteobacterium SCGC AAA240-E13 | reverse complement strand
AAATATACGGAAGAAAAATTACAAAAAATTAATTCACTTAAAGAAGAAGGAAAAGCTTTATGTGATTCTGGTAAACTTAAGGAAGGTGAAGCAAAATTAGAAGAAGCAATAAAGATCATTAGTTTTACAATATTAAATTAATGAAATTAAATTTTAAAATAATTCTTTCATTAATATTTATATTTTATATTCCAAATATTTCTATAGCAGGTGATTTATTATTAGGAAAACAAAAGGCTTCAATTGTTTGTTCTGCTTGTCATGGTTTAGATGGACAATCTGCTTCTGGCGGTAATTCACCTTTAATTCCAAATATCACAGCACAGCAAAAAGAGTATATTATTTCAAAGCTTGAAGATTATAAATCAGGTAAAATCGATCATCCTCAAATGACTTTAATAGCACAAATGCTTACTATGGAAGATATTAAAAATGTTGCCGAGTGGTATTCAAGTATTAAAATATCAATTGAATTGCCTTTTGAATAATAGATTTTGAATTTAGTGATTATAGATTAAAAAGTTTACTTATATATTGGCCAAAAAATTTTGACCTTTTTTTTGAAAGAGTTTATAACAAAAAATTAATTATAATCTTCGCTAAAAAATTTTTTGATATATATTATATATGAAAACACCAAGAACAATTAAAATTTCAAGATGTAGACTTTGCTTTAATAAAAACCTATTAAAAATCTATTCATTTGGAAATTTATTTGTAAGTAACTTTGTTTCAAAACAAAACATAAATCAAGGTATTAAAGCACCATTGAATCTGGTTTATTGTAAAAAGTGTAAGTTATTACAATTGGGACACTCAGCTCCACAGGAGATAATGTATAAGAAATTTTATTGGTACAGATCAGGTATTACAGACACAATGAAAAATGCATTAAAAGATATTTTTTTATCAGCTAAAACAATGTCTT
>AZHR01000085.1 GCA_000504625.1 alpha proteobacterium SCGC AAA240-E13 | reverse complement strand
CATGAAAGGTCAGACAGGGTGATTGCCACAAAATGGGATGCAGCATTTGTTTTACATGATGGACTTCCTACAGAGGAAGATATAGATCGTCTTAGAGAAAACGTTCCTAAACAAGAAATAGGGAGAGTATCTTATAAGGAACTTACTTTATCCAGGGCAAATAAATCGGTAAGAGCTTTTGAACACGTAGTTGATTCATTAAGCCAAGGCAATCAGCCCAATAAAGATTTATTAAGTAAGGTTGGATACTTATATCGAACAACAGCAGTTTATGGATCAGGAAAATTTGGACTTGCTGACCGCTTTAGGATTAAAGATAGAAAAGAAATTTACGGTCCTTTTAGATTGGAAATGATGTTAGTTTATTTGGTTCGCCAGTTTACTTTTGATCAAGTAAATCATATTGCAAAATCTAAGAATCCAAACAAAGCGATTACACTTGATAAAGACATTGCAAGAAACTTAGGAATTGGAAATTCAACAGGCTTAGGGATGGCACCTTTTATTGTTAATCATCCGACACTATTACATAATTGGATTTATTGTAGAGAAAAAGCATTGAAAGATATTAGATCTATTAAAAACGTTAAAACTGATGATTTTAATCTTTTTAAAGATTGTTTTAATAAATCAAGACTGGGCATAGATACATGGTTAACAGACAACCAATACCAGATTAATAAAATTAAAGCCTTAAAATCTGATTTAAGTAAATTTACTCAATACCTAGAAAATGAATGCTCGATTAAAATTAATTATTTATGGAATAAAATTTATGTCTGGAATGAGGATAATCTTGGAGAAGAATGTATTGAATATATCGTATCCATGATGATGGAACCTTATGACAAAATTATTGATCCATTAATTAATGAAATGAGTTCGGAAGAAGAGAAGTACTTCAATATTCCTACAGATAGAAAAGTTTCAGATCTTAAAGTAATTCTA
>AZHR01000084.1 GCA_000504625.1 alpha proteobacterium SCGC AAA240-E13 | reverse complement strand
TTTGAAATTAAAAAAATATTTTCAAAATATAATTATCAATCTGTTGATTTAAAAAATTATCAAAAAGATGAAAATAGTTGGTTTGGAGTATCAACACTTTTAGATATTATTAAAAATTTACAAAAAAATAGTATAATATTTTCTATATCAGAAATTGTAAGATTTTATAGCGATGAAGAGTTTTTAATATTTTTTCGTTCTTTATTTGAGATAGAAAGCAATACTAAAAATATATTTATACCTCTTTTTGGACTTGAAAGTAGATTTAATAGAATTTTTTTTAATAATTTTCATAGGAGAGATGAGTATAGCTATATTTATAAAATTGACTCGAAAACTGAAAAATTTAAATTATTTATAGTAAATTTTGAAGTACCTTTTGACAATCAATTACAAACTATTAAAGATTGGTTAGAATTTTATAAAGATCCACAAAATAATCTAATATGTTCCCCTAAACCATTAGTCTACAAAGCAAAGAATCTTATAAGTGATGATTTGATACAAGTTTATAAAATTACAAATCAAAAAGATTTTTTAAAATATTATATGAATAAAGATTTTCCAATTGATTTTGATATAAATGAAAAAAAATATTGGGAAAGATTAATTATTGATTTAAAAAATAATAACTTAGAATATCTTTTAAAAAATAGATTTAATTTACACTCTTTAACCCCAATAGAAACTTTAAAAGAAATTTGTAATGAAAATGATTTATACTATAAATGGCTTTTAAAAGGGTATGTATTATCACAAAAAGAAGAAGATAGTTATTTTTATGAAGTGATTAAAAATAGTAATATTAACAATAAATTAATTGAAAAAATATGGTTTGATATTTTTGATTATTATGATGTTAAATATTTATCCCAAAGATATGAAATTTTAAAAGAGTTTTACACAAATCAAAAACCTTCAAAATCAATAGAGGAAAGGTTAAAAAATTATTTACAA
>AZHR01000083.1 GCA_000504625.1 alpha proteobacterium SCGC AAA240-E13 | reverse complement strand
AAAGATATGAATTAACCGAAGATTGAATTTCACCAAGAGTTAAAGTTGGTACAAAAAACTGAGATTTTATAGCTACTAGTTATGAACATGATGAATTTTGAGCTACAAGTGAAGATTCAGAGTTAAAACAAAGATTTACAGAAAAAAGATTTAAAAAATTAGATAATTTCTTTGAGAGAGAAGGTATTTACTGATATGAAGTAGTAAATGAAAATGCTTCAAAAATGATTATAACAACATCATTTACTAGCTATACAGCAAGAGAATTTGTAAAAAATAATCCTGACTATGGTTTAATTATAATGAAAATTATTAAACCATTAGATGAAAGAGTATTAGAAAATATAAAAGGAAAAGAAGAAATAATTTTTGTTGAATCAAACTATTCTGGTCAATTAGAAAACTATATGACAAAAGAATTATGACTTAAATATATTGACTGATTAAAGATTAGTAATATCAGAAAATATGACTTATTCCCTTTCTATATAGAAGACTTTAATGAATTAATTAAATAATAAAATTATGTGTGAAATTATTGATGTTGAAATTATTAAAACAGATAAAGAAAAAATAAATATTGATTTTAATATTGAAAAATATAAAAATCATGCAAGACTTATTTTACTTCAAAAGAAATTTCTACCAAAAAATAAGAATACACAACTTGTTACAGTCTGAGATACAAATCTTATGACATTTGATGATACATATTTCAATGATATAAAGAAATACTCTACAAATAATAAATAAAATATGAAATTGTATTTAGCATATATGTGAGGGGTATCACAAGAAAGATTAATAGAAGATCATGAAATATTAATGATAGTTTCTGATAATTTAGAAAGTGCAAAAATAAAAGCAAAAGAAAAAAGTAAATTAAAAGAAGAAGTTCATATAGATATGATATTAGAAATAAATAATATAGATTGATATGAAATTCATTTAAAAAAATG
>AZHR01000082.1 GCA_000504625.1 alpha proteobacterium SCGC AAA240-E13 | reverse complement strand
GGCAAAAAAAAAATATTCAAAGAATTAATTCTAAATACATCAAGAATTATTATTACAAAAAAATAAACTTTTTATGATACCATTTTATCAGATTTGTAGAGCTAATTTAAGCGATTTGTATGCGTTTTTTTCATTAAAATTATCTGGTATTTTTTTTCTTTTATAAAATAAATCTAAAAAAAATCTCAGTTCTTTTATGTACATTATATTTTTGTTTTTTTTAAATTTATAAATTATATTTTTATTTTTTTTTGAAATTTTTATATAATAATTATTTAAATCTAAAAAAATTTCTTTGTTTTCACATATTAATTTTATGTACCTTTCTTTATTTTTTTGAAAGAAATCAAAAATTAAAATAGATATTATTTTTTTTCTTAAATTTAAACTTTCACAGACAGATACGGAAAAATCCTCGACATCCATTTTTAAATTTGACAAGTTATCCTTATGAGAATTCAAAATTTTTGAATTTCCAAATAAGTTTAACATCATATCAATTTCATGAGAATTATTTAGATTTATACCTCCACCTAATTTTTTGTTTACAGCATAACTGGTAAGATAATTTTCGTATTTATGAAAAGTTTCTAAATTTTCTCCATATTTAAAAATAGCATAGTTTATTTTTTTAAAATCTTTTTTTAAACTTATTATTTTCTTTAATTTTTCATATCCTGGATGAAATCGAAAATTGTAACCAACAAAGACTCTTAAATTATTTTTTTTTATATACCAAAGAAAATCCTTATATTTTGATAATGAAGCATCTATTGGTTTTTCTATAAATAAGTAAGCATTTCTTAAATTTTTAAATTTTAAAACTGTAGCAATGTGTAAACTTGAAGGATTGGTAATAAAAATAATATGGATTTGTTTATTAATAAAATTTAAGTTTGGAATAGTAGAAATATTGTACTTTTTTTCTACATTGCCTCTAATTTTATTTCCCCCAGCGTCTAGCAAGGGTACTTTTTTTGTTTTT
>AZHR01000081.1 GCA_000504625.1 alpha proteobacterium SCGC AAA240-E13 | reverse complement strand
TTTTTTTTATATCAAGAGCTTTTATTGCTATTTCTAATGCAGCCGTTCCACTAGAAACCGCTACAGAATATTTTTTGTTTACATAATGAGAAAATTTTTTTTCAAATTTTTTTATTTCTGGACCATCTGATGATATCCAGCCACTTTTTAATGCTCGATTAACATATTTGATATCTTTTCTTGTTATAAAGGGTGAACTAACTGGATAAAGAAATCTATTATTTAATTTTAATTTTTTTCTCATCAATGCTTTTAAATTTCATTTTATCTTTTGTTAGACTATAAGGCCCTTGTTTTACTTCAATCATTTCAACATTTGTTAAAGCTTTAAAACCATGTCCACCATGAACTAACATAATTATATCTTTTTCTTTAATTGTTTTACTAAATATGTATTTTTTTTTATTATCATAAAAATCCACTCTCAAAACGCCTTTTAATAATAAAATTACCTCTGTAGTAGTAAGAATTTTAGTTAACCTTTTATTATGTCGATGTGGTTCTACGATATGATTTTTTTTATGCTTCATATATCCAAATTGTTGGGTACTATCTTTGGGAGTGAAAAAATTTATTCCATTTTTTTTTCTATATTTTCCCCTAACGATTAATGCGAAAAGCTTTTTTTTATAAAATATTTTTTCAATCATATTAAAATCATAATATGTTTTTTAATTAATTCAAAATTATACTTCACAAATTATTTTCTTCTAAAAAGAGAAAGTAAAATTCTAGTTATATAGTTAAAACCCAAACTAAAAAACCTGATAAGATTTGGAGCTGTCTTGCTCATTTTTTCTACATCTGGGGGCTGGACAAATGGTAATTCAAAAATTCTTAAGCCTTTTTTTCTTGAATTGTAAAGAAATTCTATAAAAAATTCACCATGCCCATAACAAATAGGCATAACTTTTAAAAGTACATTTGTTTTCATAACAAACATTCCGCTTGTGTAATCTTTGATTGTTTTTCCCAATATTAGTTG
>AZHR01000080.1 GCA_000504625.1 alpha proteobacterium SCGC AAA240-E13 | reverse complement strand
GCAAAATAATGAGCTTAAAAAAACAATAACTAGAAACTTTTTCATTATAGCTAATTATAAAAAAACAATCTATTTGTAAAGTTAAAGTTTTAATTAGATTAAAATTAATCAATAAAATTTACTAATGTTAGAAAAACCTGGAATTCTTTTGGTCATACTTGTTTTGTTGCTTGTATTTTATCTAGTCATTAGATTGGGTGCGGGGAAAAAAAGAGAGATTTCTAAATCTTATCAAATGTCCAATTACTTAAGTGGTGTTCGTATTTTAATAATTATACTAGCAATAGTAGCTTTGATTTTATGGTTTTTTTTATAAACTATTTTAAGGTGCGGGATTAGGATTATTTTTGTGAACTAAATTAATTTCTTCAATAATTTCGGAACTTAATTCAACGTTAATACTTTCTATATCTTCTTTGAGCTGATTCATAGTAGTAGCTCCTATTATATTACTTGTTATAAATGGTTGTTGATTTACAAATGTCAAAGATAATTGAGCTAGAGAAATATTATGCTTTTGTGCAACTTTAAAATATTCTTCAACTGCTAATAAAGATAGTCTTTTAAAATATCTTGGAAAATATTCTCCGAATAATTGCATTCGAGAACCTTTTGGTTTTTGGTTATGCCTATACTTTCCAGTTAACACTCCGGATGCTAAAGGGGAGTAAGCTAACAATCCAGATTGTTCTCGAATAGAGATTTCTGCTAGGCCAACTTCGTAAGTTCTATTTAACAAGTTGTATGGATTTTGAACTGACATGACTCTCGGAAAATCCTGTAATTTAGATTGTTCTAAAAACTTGGAAAGACCCCACGCAGATTCATTAGAAAGACCTATGTAACGAATCTTTCCTTGATCGACAAATTGTTTTAACACTCTCAAAATGGATTCGATGCTGTTCCACTTTTTCTGGTCAACTTGATGTTTGTAACCTAATTTTCCAAAATAATTGGTATCTCGTTCTGGCCAATGTAATTGGTAAAGATCGATATAATCGGTTCGCAATCTTTTTAAACTTCCTTCAAGTGCTGTAGAAATATTTTCTTTTGTATACTGAAGATCACCTCCGCGTATCCATGGAAGACCTGGTCCTGAAACTTTAGTAGCTAAAATTACTTTCTCTCG
>AZHR01000079.1 GCA_000504625.1 alpha proteobacterium SCGC AAA240-E13 | reverse complement strand
TTTGGAAAATGTGGACTGTCCGAACTACCTTCTCCATAATCTTTTGTTTTTGTCCAAGTTCCATTTCTCATCCACTCGACAACATTGTTGGGTTGTTTTAAACAAAGATCAGATCCAATCCCAATATGTTTAACGCTCATAAGTTCAGCGGTTTGTGCTGCCATTTCACAAAAACTTTCTAAAGTACAATTTGAAGTATCTTTTAAATGATGAGGATACAAAGAAAGTCCAAGCATTCCCCCAGATTTTGCCAACTCTTTTAAAACTTCATTTGATTTATTTCTTTTAGCTTCAAACCAAAATGATGGATTTGCATGGGTAATTGCAATAGGTTTAGATGATAATTCGATTGCATCTAGTGTAGATTTTTCAGCGGAGTGAGACATGTCGATAACCACTCCAAGTCTATTCATCTCTTTGATAACTTCTTTGCCCATTCTTGTGACTCCACTATCAGTTTTTTCGTAACAACCTGTCGCCAATAATGATTGATTATTATAAGTAAGTTGCATAAATCTTGCTCCCATTTTATGAACAGATTCAACTAAAGCAATATCATCTTCTATTGGAGAACAGTTTTGGAAACCAAAAAAGATTGCTGTTTTTTTTTCTTTATGAGCTCTTTCAATATCTTGAAATGTTTTTCCATGAATGATTAAATTCTTATACTCTTGGAAGTGCTTATTCCATGTTTCTACATTCTTTTTAACTTCATCAAAATCTTCATGGTAAGCTATGGTTACATGAACGGCATCTAATTTTGCTTCGTTATTAATCTTAAATATTTCTCTAGACCAATTACAATATTGCAAGTTATCTATTCGAAAATTAATCGTTTGCTTCATTTTAAATGAATATAAACTATTTTTTTAGAATTTCGGAAAGTCTTTTTGAAGAAATACAGCCAACATTCTTATTTTGTTTATCTTGAACAACAATCATTTCCGGTTTTTCTTCGACTACTCTATCTATAAACTTTTCAATAAAATCATTTTCATTAACTTTAATTGCTTTAGATGTATCTTCTCCATTTAATCTTTGCATAATATGCTTTGCTTTCAAAACGCGAGATCGGTTAACATCTTCCACAAATTTTTTTACGTAATCAGTTTTTGGATTTAATAATATATCAGCTGGCAAATCATCT
>AZHR01000078.1 GCA_000504625.1 alpha proteobacterium SCGC AAA240-E13 | reverse complement strand
GTCATTCCTCCAATCATTGCTAATTTTCCTATTCTTGTAAATTGTTGAACGGCTGAGTTTCCACCTATCACTACATTATCCTCAATTATAACATGTCCTCCTAAAGGAACATTGTTTGCTATAATTACGTTGTTACCAATATGACAATCATGTGCAATATGAGATGAAATCATAAATAAGCAATTGTTTCCTATTTGAGTCAAGCCTCCACCTCCCGATGTTCCGGGACTAATTGTAACATATTCTCTAATTCTATTATTTTTCCCTATTTTAAGTTGTGTATTTTCTCCCTTATATTTTAAATCTTGTGGATGAGTACCAATACTTGCGAAAGGAAATATTTTTGTCCCATCTCCAATTGTTGTATAACCATCAATATTAACATGAGAATGTATTTCAACATTCTTGTCTATTTCAACATTTGGACCAATTACTGTATAAGGACCTATTTTGGCAGTTTTTGAAATTTTTGCTTTTGAATCAATTACACAAGTTTTGTGGATCATTTGTTATTTATTTCTATCCATAATTGTTGCTGCCCATTCAGCATCAGCCATTTTAGTATCTCCTACTTTAGCCATTCCTCTGTATCTCCAAACCCTTCCTCTAGATCTAATAACTTCAATTTCAAGAAAAAGTTTACAATCTGGTATTATTGGATTTCTAAAACGTGCTTTATCTACGCTCATTAAATAAACTAATTTATTTTCAACTTCTTCTGGTGCCAAGCTATATGCTGTAAGTGCTGCTGCTGCTTGACCAAAAGCCTCAACAATTATTACTCCTGGCATAACTGGTTGACCAGGAAAATGTCCTTGAAAATAAAAAGAGTTTCTCTTAACATTTACAATACCTATGGCAGATTTATGTGGCACAACATTTATTAATTCATCAATTAGCAACATTGGTTCTCTATGGGGAAGTAAATTTATGATCTGATCCTTGTTAAGGACTATGTTACCCATTAGATCTCCAATTTTTAACAAATTTTTTGAAATCCATAGAAGGATAACCCATTACTTTTTTATTGTCAGGAATGTTCTTTATGACTCCACTATTTCCACCAATTTTAACATTATTACCAATCCTAAGATGACCAGAAATTCCAGCCTGTCCACCAATAATAACATTGTCGCCTATAATTGTACTACCAGATATTCCTACTTGTGAAGCAAGCATACAGTTTTTTCCAATTTTAACATTGTGACCTATT
>AZHR01000077.1 GCA_000504625.1 alpha proteobacterium SCGC AAA240-E13 | reverse complement strand
ATGTCCGAGCTTCTACACGATAAGCTTATATCCTAAACCGTATTCGGTTACCAATATATTTTTTGCCGGTATATCAAGTGCCGATAACTTTTTTCTTATATTTTTGATGTGACCGTCAAGAGATCTTTCGCTGCTTTTATCCGAAAGTAAAGACATAAGCTCCTTTCGGGAGATAATCTTGTTTGAATTTTTTATCAACAGACCCAAAAGTCTAAACTCAATCCTCGTAAGTCTTAAAGGCTGATCTTTGTAAAAAATCTCATTATTTACTATTTTAAACGGTCTCTTTTCAACAAGAGTTTTAACTTGCGTGCTATTGCCGAGCTGTATCCAAATTCTTGCTTCCAGTTCATTGGGATCTATGGGTTTTACAAGATAGTCTTTAGCTCCGAGTTTGAAAGCTTTTAATTTGGTATTTACGTCGGAATAGGCACTCAATATTATAACGGGAATTGAAAAATGATCACTGTTTAAAAACTTAAGGATCTCAAATCCTTCAAAATCGGGCAAATTAAGATCCAGCAATATTACATCATATTTTTTAAATTTTATGTGAAATATGGCATCCGTAGCGGTAGTAAAAATGTCAACGGAAAATGAGCACTCTTCCAAAAATTCTTTTATATATAAGGCGCTTTCCACATCATCTTCTACGATCAATATATTAACTTCAGTCACGTTTTTGTCCTTTTTAACATATTTTTCATATTTTACCCATATTTAGCTTATATTTAAATTGTATAATAATAAAAATTTTTAGTAAGGGATTTTAATATTGCTTAAAAATATGAGTATACTTTTTGTCGATGATGATAAAGATATAAGAGATTCTATGAAATTTTTGCTGAATGACAATATAAAATCTCTTATTCTCGCATCAGACGGAGTCGAAGGATTGGAAAAGTTTATGCAGTATAAACCGGATATTGTTATGAGCGATATCAAAATGCCTTATTTAAGCGGTTTGGAGCTTGCATCAATGATAAGAAACATGTGCGAAAAGAAACCTATCATACTATTTTCGGCACTGGAAGAGATAGATATTTTTAAGCAAGCCATAGATATAAAAATAGATAAATTCATCTCCAAGCCTATTATGGATATAGGTGTTCTAATGGATACATTGAAAAAAATATCTCTCGATTTGGAAGATAGAAAAAATGAAGAAAATCTGTTATTAAAGGCCAATACCGACGCATTAACCGGTCTGTACAACCGCTATAAAATAAATGAATATATACAAAACGAG
>AZHR01000076.1 GCA_000504625.1 alpha proteobacterium SCGC AAA240-E13 | reverse complement strand
CACAATCTTCAATTATTTTTATTTTGTATTTTTTTGCCAGTTTTAAAATGGGATTCATATTGCAAGGTAAACCTGAAAAATGAACTAAAATTATCGCTTTTGTTTTTTTTGAAATTTTTTTTCTTATTTTATTTTCATCAATGTTCAAAGTTAGAGGATTAATATCTACAAGAATAGGTTTTGCTCCAATTAATAAAATTACATTTATGGTTGAACAGAAAGTTAGCCCAGTTGTAATTACTTCATCTCCTTTTTTAATGTTCAGGGCTTTTAAAGATAAGTGAAGTGCAGCGGTACATGAATTTAAAGACACAGCATAATTTGCATGTTTATATGCTTTAAACTTTTTTTCAAAAATTTCTGTAGCTGGTCCAGTTCCGATCCAGCTAGTATTCATAACACGTTTTACAGCTTTAATTTCATCAATTCCAAACGAAGGTTTGCCGAAAGCAATAAACTTTTTAATTTGCATCTTTTTTGTGAAATTTGTTACACATTTATATGTTAAAAAAAATAATATTCAACATTTAAAATTATTAAAAAAAAATATAAATAAAATGAACCTTAAAAATTATAAGACGGGAATAATTATTCAAGCAAGAATCGGTTCCAGACGATTTCCAAAAAAAATTCTTGCAAGTATTTATAATAAAAAAATTATTGAAATAATGATTGAGAGACTGTTAATCTGTTTTAGACCTCAAGATATTTATGTTGCAACGACAAACAGAGCAAAAGATAGAGTAATTATTAGCTATCTGAAAAAATATAAAATTAATTTTTTTCAGGGTTCAGAAAATAATTTATTAAAAAGATTTATTGATTGTGCAAAAATTCATAAATTGAATAAAATTATTAGATTAACTGCCGATTGTCCGCTTATAGATCCTTATTTAATAAAAGATTTTTTTATTAATCAATTAAATAAAAATTTAGATTACTATTCTAATTGTGCACCACATAAAGAAAGATCATTTCCCGTAGGTAGTGATATAGAATTTTTTAAAGTCAAAACCTTAAAAAAAATTATTACTGCTAAACCAAATAGATATGAAAATGAACATATCACTCCATTTATAATAAAAAGAAAAAAACAATTTAAAACTTTTTTAGTTAAATCAAAAAAAAATAATTCGGATTTAAGATATACTTTAGATTATCGTGAAGACTTGAAAGTGATTAGAATAATTTTAATTATTATTACAAAATCTAAAAGTTTTTATGATACCATTTTATCAGATTTGTAGAGCTAATTTAAGCGATTTGTATGCGTTTTTTTCATTAAAATTATCTGGTATTTTTTTTCTTTTA
>AZHR01000075.1 GCA_000504625.1 alpha proteobacterium SCGC AAA240-E13 | reverse complement strand
CCTTTTCTTGCCGCCTGCGCGGCTGTTTGGATTCATGGAGATTTAGCTAAACAATTTGGTCCTGGCTTAATCGCAGAAGATATTATAAAAGCAATTCCTCATACCTTAAAGAAACTAAAAAGATGGAAAATTTTCTCGAAAAGGAACCGGTAAAAAAAGTTAACAATTTTATAAAACAATTCGATTCTTCTCTTGAAATTACTGTTCTTGATAAAACTGCAAGGACAGCAAAAGATGCTGCCACCGCTTTAAATTGTGAAGTAGGAGCAATTGTAAAAAGTTTAGTCCTAAGAGCTGAAAACGGTTTTCTGATATGTTTAGTAGCTGGCGACAAAAGATGTTCACTGAATAAATTAAAGAAGTTAATAGGAAAGAAGGATGTTTGCATGGCAGATGCTGAACAAGTTAAATCAAAAACGGGATTTTCAATAGGAGGAGTTGCTCCAGTTGCACATTTAAATAAATTAGAAGTACTAATTGATAATTCGCTTGGAAGATTCAAAAATGTTTTTAGTGCAGCAGGGCATCCTAATTGCATTTTTAAAATTGGTTATAGTCAGTTAATAAAAATTACTAATGGTTCAGAAAAAGAAATATCTGAATGAGAGAACCAAAAGCTATAGATTATACTTTGCTAACTATTTTGGCGCTCATTTGGGCTTCAGCCTTTTTTAATATTAAAATTGCTACTTATTCTTACGGACCTCTCTCGATTTCATTTTTTAGAATTTTTTTTGGTGCACTTCCTGTAATTTTAATATGTTATTTAAGAAAAATTAAGATCGAAGCTTTTTCTAAAGACTGGTATTGGTTTGCAGCCATCGGGATTATAAATTTAGTAATCCCTTTTTTTTTAATTGCCTACGGTATTCAAAAAGTTCAAAGTAACCTAGCAGCAATATTAATGGCGAGTACCCCTTTGACCGCTGCTATTTTAGCACATTTTTTTATCAGTAATGAAAAAATTAATTTAATTAAATCTATTGGAATATTAGTTGGTTTTTCTGGAGTTGTTTTTCTATTCTCTGACAAAATCTTAATTAACGAAAATAACTTTTTGTCTGCTTTAATTATTTTTTTTGCCTCAACTTTTTACGTTATTGGTGGTTTATTAACTTTAAAAATTAGCAATAAAAGAAATGAAAATGTTACAGCTTCAATTTTGATTTGGGCCGCTTTAGTTTTATTTCCAATTTGCATGTTTATTGAACAACCTTGGAATTTAACTCCTAGGCTAGACTCAACTATTTCGCTTATTTATCTTGGTGTTTTTTCTACTGGAATTGCTTGGCTTCTTAGATTTTATATCTT
>AZHR01000074.1 GCA_000504625.1 alpha proteobacterium SCGC AAA240-E13 | reverse complement strand
AAGTACATAATGCAAAATACATAAAAACAGTAGGACAAAGTATTCCATCAGAACAGCTTACACAAGCAATTTGGAGTCATTGGGAGTTCAATGAATTTGAGAGGGCTAGACTCCAAGAGCAATTAAAAAAGGGTAAAGTAATATTTAAAATAGAAGGTCCTACCAAGCTTCCTGTTGGACGAGATTCACAGATTATGGTGTTTGATTTGGGATATGGCTCTCAAGGTGGTGGTCTGCATTATAGACCATCTATTGATATCAAATATACTGTACCATCCAAAGAAATATCTATACCACTTGCAAACTCTATGACAATATCTGAGGTTGATATAGAACATGATAAATTAGCATGTGGTTTTGATGAAGATGATGAAAAAATTTATGGATTTATGTCGTTTGATTTGTCATCATTGCCTGATATTGATAAGACTGTAATAACTGATGCTTGGATAGAGATATACAATACTACTACTGTCAAAAAAGATATGGATATTAGATACAATGTAGAATTTGTTGATTTGGATGAATTTACATATAGTGATATCAAAAATAGAGATAGAATAGAGTATATAGGTTATGAGATAAGTTCTGCTGAACTTGGTAGAAAAAAAGAGCATAAATTTATTTTTGATAAATATTCTATATTGGAACTTGAAAACAAAAGAAGAGATAACCAAGAAGCAAAGTTTATCATACGACCTACAAGTGTTTTGACTAGAAAACATTTAATCAATTGGGCATATGATGGTAAAAAATCAGCTAAACTAAAAATAAAATATATAGAAAAAAGAAGAATTCCACTTCCAGCTCCTAGAAATCTAAAAACAACAGTTGAAAATGGTACAGTTAAATTGACTTGGAACAAACTAGGATATGAAGATTTGGTTGGTTATTTTGTTGTTAGAAATCGTTGGCATATTCCCAAAAGTCCTTTTGATGGAGTTAAACTTTATGCTGGAGGAGACAACTATACTTATGATACATATGGTTCAACTAAGATGCATAAATATTATGCTGTTTTTAGTTATGATACTGTTCCAAATTATAGTGAAGGTGCTGTAATTGAATATTTTGGAGATAAAAAAAACAAAGACAAATAACCTATATTTAAATTGGAGATATGATATAATTCCTCCAATTACATACAAGAGGAACTATTGAAAAATATAATCCAAAAATTAGACTTAGATAATTTTATAACTAATTTCAAAAGCTTTTATGCTAGAGATAAATCTATAGAGATGTTGGGAGATATAAATCAGCACTATAGATATATATCAGCTCTATCAACTATAGAATTTCCTGAAATCAAAGAGATACCAAATTTGGATATTCAACTTAATCGTATCAAAAAA
>AZHR01000073.1 GCA_000504625.1 alpha proteobacterium SCGC AAA240-E13 | reverse complement strand
ATAAAAAAGAATTTGAAAATTCATTTAAGTTAAAAGGTAAAATGCTTAATTTATGGGTAAATGATGTGAATGAAGAAAAAATTAATAAAACAGTAGAGATAGTAAATCAAGAGGTATTATAGAATGATGGAGCAATTCAAATATATATCAAATATAAATGAAATTTGTTCAAATTTAAATTTGATTGAAAATGAGACGATATGTATGAGACTGATAAAATCAGATAAGCCAAATAATGATGATTTTATTCCTTTATATTATTTAAATAAAAAATTTAAAAAAGAGTTAGAATGTCAGGCGAAAGGTATATCGTTATTTGAAGAAATAGATGATATTATAAAAATGTTTGAATTAATACCAAATATTTCTAAAAGATATAATTCTATATATAAAGCAAATATTTCACAAAAACATGGTAAACTATATAAAACACCATCAAAAACAAAACCATCACATAGGACATTTTATACTTATAAAAACTGTGATGAAGTAAAATTATTTAATGAAAAGGTTGAAATATGAATTTTACAATAAATGATATAAAATATTATTTTAAAGAACTTTATTGTTATGATGGTCTAAAACTTGGTTATGATTTATTTAATAAAGCTTTAACTCAATGGCAAGATGAAAATGAAGAAAAAGAGAGTTTTTTACTTATTGAAGTAGATAATATTGATAGACTAGTTTTATTTTTATTAAATGAGTATAAGTTAAAAAGTCTTATTCAAGAAAGCAACCTGATGATATTAGATTTTTATGATGACAAAATCGAAACAAAAGAAGTAATAGTAGATGATATTATTATGCCAAGTGAAAACTCATATTTAGGATTTTCTATACTTGAAAATTTTCAAGAACCAGTAAGTAGTCAAATATCTATTCAAAGTATAAAAACTATCGCTAAAAGTTTAAGAAAAAAACTGAAAAAAGATTTAAATAATATATTTGATTTAGAACTAACTACATTGATTAAACAATTAGGCGGTAGATTGCATTATGTAAATTTTGATTTATGGAACAAAACGGAACAAGGATCTATCCTTATACATAATAAAAGAGATTTTGATATATTTGTGCCAGATTTTGGAGGAGTAATTGCAAATAGATTTACAATAGCTCATGAGTTGGGACATTATGTTTTACATTCATTTGTTCAAGATAGATATAAATTAAAAGCAGCAAGATATGGAGATAGTATAACAGAAAGTGAAGCCACAATCTTTGCTATAAATTTATTAGTGCCATCAGAAGAATTAGAAAATTTTGATATAGAGGCTGAAGAGTTAGCAGATAAATATTTTATTCCAGTTGAGAATATATTATCTTATAGGGATATTATAAAATGAATATAATAGCAAATGAACCGATTCTTAGAATATTTTTTAATATAGATATAATAGG
>AZHR01000072.1 GCA_000504625.1 alpha proteobacterium SCGC AAA240-E13 | reverse complement strand
TCCATTGACCACTCCATCTTGATGCAAATCCATAGGGATTACCGTGAGCTGCTCGTGTACCTATATATGAAAATGGTACACCTCCAGGATATTCAAAAATGCATTGACCACCTGATGTCCCCCAAATGCCTTTATAGCCAAGAGTAGTGTCAGCTCGACTCTGAACATATGCTGTAACGTAATCGGGTAAACCTTTTGCTGCAACAAGTTGACTTAATTGATGACAAGCCAAAGTATGAAAAAACATACCTTTGGTTGTTACATCAGTTTCAGGTGGATTAAAATTTGAATCCTGTCTTCCCCAACAAATACATTTACCTCCAATCATATTTCCTATTCCTGTATCACTTTGCATCCATTCACGCATTTTTAATGCTGCTTCATTCCATTGATTATTAAATCCATGTAAAAGCATTAACTTAGGATTCAAGTTTTGAATATTTATTATGTCTTTGAATTGCTTTTGGTTTGTAGCAATAGATTTTACACAATAGGTGTGCATACCTAAATTAAGACTCTCTATAACTAATTTAGCATGTTCCCCAGTAGATACAAAAATAAAGCACGCTTTTGCATCATGTTTTTCTTTTGCTTCTGTAATAGTGCAATATACTCGATTACTTAAATCTTTTATTTGATTATTTTTTATTAATGACAATTTAGATTTTGCTCTTTCTAAATTTATATCTACGCATGCAATCGGAGAAAATTGTTTTCCTTTAATCAATACTTCCAAACGTTGAAGAGAAAATCTTCCACAACCTACATGAATCGATGGTATTTGCATTAAAAAATCCTAAAAAAATACAAAATGTTTGTATAATACAATCATTTATCAAACAAGTTAAAAATTTCATAACAAGAATTCATTATGATTCTTATGTGCGCACTATAGTCGATGTTTATAAATTTTGTAGATTCATCTTTTATGGTTTAATAATCCTTTTTTAACGAGTTATTATTAATATATCTTTAACCAATATTGGTATTGTATAAGACAAAGACCATTTGTCAAAATTTTTGAATTATTAACATTCGTTGTCCAAACTCTGATAAGATTATTTTTTCTCTTCTTCAACTTTTTTTTCATATGAAAAGGAAATATCTTTACTTTTTTATTTTTTTTTTCAAAAAATTTTATTATGTAATCTAGTGAAAAATTATTAAGCCCACTTTGAAGTATATTTTTTGCATTTCTATAGTCTTCGTATTTTATATATACATTGTACGGATATGGATTAAAAAGGCTAAAAATATAAATTTTACCACCTGTGTTTAGACTCCTTAGAAGATTATTCAATATAATTTTCGGATTATCAAAAATACTTAAAACTCCAGAAAGAATTATTATATCATATCTTCCTAGCTTAATATTTTTTCTAGATATATTTTTTTTCTTATAAATAATATCT
>AZHR01000071.1 GCA_000504625.1 alpha proteobacterium SCGC AAA240-E13 | reverse complement strand
ATTGTGACCTATTTGAACAAGATTATCCACGAATGTATTTTCACCCAAAATCGTGTCAGCAATAGAACCTCTGTCAACTGTAGATCCTGATCCTATTTCAACTCCTTTTTTTAACAAAACTTTTCCTATGTGGGGAATCCTAAAATTTTTTAATTTGTCAGGTATAAAACCAAATCCTTTGGTACCAAGTTTAACTCCATCCTTTATATAGACATTATTTTCAAGTATTGAATTTTTTATTACAACAAATGAACCTATTGTGCAATTCAAGCCAATTATTACATCATGTTCAATTATAGAATTATTTCCTATGGTAGTATTTTTTCCAATTTTAACATTTTTTCCAATTAACACATTTTTTCCAATTAACACATTTTTTCCAAATTTTACATCTTTGTATTTACTTTTAAGAACTTCAGAAAATACAAGAGTTTGGTCAAGATAATCAAAATCAGATTCTGGATAAAATAGTTTTGATACTTTTGCTGAAGATAAAGAAACATTTTTGACAATAATCTTTAAGCAATTTTTCGGTAAAAATCTTGCTAGATTTTTAGTTGTTATACAAACAGTAGCTTTAGTTTTTAAAGCATCATTTTTATATTTTGCTGAATTTAAAAATGTAATATCTCTTGCTTTAGCACTTAACAAATCTGTTATATTATTAATTTTTATATTTAAATTAACATGATTTTTACTTTTACACGTATCAACTATTTTTTGTATAGAGAATGGACCTTTATTTTTAAAAAAAATATTGTCACTCACTTTTAATTTAATTTTATAGATGGTAACTTTTTATTCAATTCCTCTATAATATCTTGACTTACATCAAATTCATTTTTTCCTACAACAATACTTTTCTTTTCGACCATAATAGCAATTCCATTTTCCTCTGCATATTTAGCCAAAATAGGTTGCAAGTTTTGCATTACCTCCTCTTTAGCTTTATTTCTTTTCTCATTTATTTGGTCAAATTTTTCTCTTCTTTGTTTTTGATATTCATTAGCTTTTTCTCTTAAAGCATTAAGTTTTGCATTGAATTCTTCTGCATTCATAATATTTCTTTTAGATATAAGTTCAATTTCATCTTTTTTTAATTCTTCCTCAGATTTTTTAAACTTATCTAGATTTGATTGATGAATTTTTGTCAATTCTTTCTCTACAAGTACACCAACTTTACTTTCAGTTAATATTTTATTCATATCTACATAAACAACTTTAGTTTCAGCAAAAGAATTATTAATTCCAAAAACCAAATAAGTAATTACAATTATTTTTACAATATATTTCATTTTCATTTTCATTAAAAAGTAGTTCCAATATTAAATCTAAAAGATTCTGGTTTATCAGTGCTAGTACTAGTTATAGCTTCCGAAAAAGAAAAATTCAATGGTCCTATAGGCGTTAACCA
>AZHR01000070.1 GCA_000504625.1 alpha proteobacterium SCGC AAA240-E13 | reverse complement strand
TATAAATCATATGAAGAGACAAAAGAGTTTCTCTTTAGATGTATGGAAAAATATCCTGATATTATTACAGTACAAAATATTGGACAAAGTTGGGAAAATAGAGATATATTGTTGGCTACGGTATCTCTAAATGTTGCTTATGCTCATTTAAAACCTGCTCTACTTTTTACAGGTACAGTTCATGCTAGAGAGTGGATAGGTAATGAGTTGGGAGTAGAGTTTATAGACTATATTCTGAAAAATTATAAAAATAATCCAGAGATATTAAAAACTATTACTTATAATACCCTCTATCTAGTACCTTGCTTAAATCCTGATGGGTTTGAGTATAGTCGTACTCATTTCTCTTTTTGGAGAAAAAATAGACGAAATAATGGGGATGGAACTTATGGGGTTGACCTCAATCGTAACTTCTCTATAGGTTTTAGAAAATCAAAAAATACAAGCTCAAATGTATATGGTGGTCCAAAGCCTTTTTCTGAACCAGAGACTAGAGCTATAAAAGGGTTTGTGGATACTCATCCTAATATTACTATTGCACTTGATTATCACTCACAAGGAAATGTATTTTTCCCAGCTCATAAGTTCAATCATGAGATGGAGTTAGAGGGGACTGACCTCAATACTTTATGTGCCAATATGAACTATCATATACATAAAGTAACAGGTAGAAGATATGGTATAAATAGAGGAAAACCACCTACTAAATTAATCTCTGGAAGTGGTAGAGAGTATTATTATTCAAAAGGTATTATATCAGCTGTAGTAGAGGTTGGTACTAGAAATATACCTGATTATATGCAAAATATGTCAGAGTCTATTAGTGAAAATATTCCAGCTTTATTATACGCTTTGGGTGAAGCCAAAAGTTATAGTTCTCATGCTCCAAAAAGAGTTGATGATTTTCATCTTGTAGAGTTTGATGCTCATGGTTGTAAATTGGTATGGGATTATCCAGATGACCCAGAGATATATTTTGAAATATATAAAAACAAAAATAATAAAATGGCATGTAATGATACCTCTTTAAGAGGAATTACCTCTAGTTGTGAATTTATAGATGAAAATTTAGATAGTGGAAGAATGTATTTTTATTATATAAGAGCTGTTCATAAGTTGTCTCAAACCAAATCTCCTATTGCTCCAAAAGTAAAATTCAAAACACTTTTAGAAGACAATGAGTTTAGTAGAACTATTTTTCCCAAAAAATCTAATATTGGTTATGTAGCTCAAAAATCACCAGAAGCAAATTTTGGTCATTTTGGAGTCAATTCACTTAAAGTTGGGGTAAGTGAAGGTAGAGGTATTTGCTATGGCGTAGCACAAATAGATTTGGATAGTATTCCTCAAAATGCCCAGATTGTAGATGCAAAATTTTCATTGTATCCTCTCAATAGAGTCTCTGCCAAAATAGAAAAATATGGTGAATGGTCAATATCTATTATG
>AZHR01000069.1 GCA_000504625.1 alpha proteobacterium SCGC AAA240-E13 | reverse complement strand
AAAACGATAAACACGATAATTATAGTTAACAATGTAACTTCACTCATTCTAAGCTAACCTCATTCTGTATATGTCTAAATTTTTTTCAAATTCACTTAATCGTTTCCATATACTTCTAAGTTCAGTAATTGTTGTCCAATTATGTAAGAATAAGGCAAAACCTCCGTGAACTCGCGAAAATGCATTTGAAACCTGCACCATTACACCAAGAGTGATCAATCCTGTAAATAAACCAGGACCCATTATTAAATATGGCGCAATAATCATAAATTGATCATAAGTCGTCATCCATCCATCAAAATAACCATAATGAAGATAGAGTCGATGATAGTTAAATCTAATTCCAGTAAATAATTCCAGTAAAGTTTCTGTTTGAGCATAATTTTTCTTATCATCTTCACCAAGAACAAGATCTTTCCTAAATGCGGCTTCTACTCTTTGATTTTTATATTCTAAACCGGGTAATTTAATTCCTACAAACCATGAAATAACAATACCTCCCAATGAAATGATTAAGGTAAACCAAACTAACGAACCTTCTATATCTCTTAATATTGGAATATCTACTTTATCACTTAAAGTCCAAAGAATTGGAATAAATGCAATTAATGTCATGAATGCTCTGATGACCTGTAAACCTAGTGACTCAATTATTCGTGCAAATCTATTACAATCCTCTTGTATTCTTTGACTGGCCCCTTCTATTTCGCTTTCAACTACTTGCCACTTAGGAATATAATTAAAAGTCATTGCCTCTCTCCATCTTAATCCATAAATACGAGTGAACCAGCCAGTAAAGATTGCTAAAAAAATATAAGGAAATGCAATAACTACAAAAGAAAGATCTCCCTCGAAACCATTTAAAATGTAATCTAGAGAAATTAACTGACTAAAAAAAAGTTGTATTCCTTCCTGTGGTTTATCAACATAATCTTCCGCGTTTTGTAAAAGATCATAAAATTTTCCGTACCAAGTATTAATGGCTACGGTCATTTGGACTTGAAACCAAAGTGAAACGATTAGAAGTAACAAGCCACCCCAAGACCACAGTCTCCATTTTTTTTCTAGGAAGAAACTTTTTAACATTTATTTAATAGTTATTAATTTTTAATAAAGTTATCTGTGTATGATTTTTTAACAATTTTTCTCTTTTGAGGTTCAATTATGTAATATTCAATATTATTCTTTTTAGCAAAATTAATGGCTAATTCTTTGTTATCAAACTCTAATTTTACTTCAGACATAGTATCAGTAGATGTCTCCCAACCCATCAAAGAATTTGTTCCTGTATCTTGGGTTTCAAATTCTAAAATCCACTTTAGAGTATTTCCTTTACCTGACTGCATTGCAGTCTTTGTAGGAATATATATTTTAGCTTTTCTCATTTACTAAATGGTCGGGGCGGCAGGATTTGAACCTGCGACCCTCTGGTCCCAAACCAGATGCGCTACCAGGCTGCGCTAC
>AZHR01000068.1 GCA_000504625.1 alpha proteobacterium SCGC AAA240-E13 | reverse complement strand
GCCACTACTTACGGAGTCTCAATTGATTTCTTTTCCTCTGGTTACTTAGATGTTTCAGTTCTCCAGGTTACCTCTTTATACCTATGTATTCAGTACAAAGTGACTCATAAAGAGCCGGGTTTCCCCATTCGGAAATTTTCGGATCAAAGCTTGCATACAACTCCCCGAAACTTATCGCAGTATACCACGTCCTTCATCGTCTTTCAGTGCCAAGGCATCCGCCACACGCCCTTAAACGCTTGATTTATGCACAGAAAAAATTTCTGTGTTTTGATCAAATTTTTATTTGAACATTAGTTAAATAATCAACTAATGCTCGGATATAGATATTGATAATAATAATATTTACAATTTTAAAGATCTAAATGTTCTAACTATTGGTGGAGGATAGCGGGATCGAACCGCTGACCTCCTGAATGCAAATCAGGCGCTCTCCCAGCTGAGCTAATCCCCCTCGCTTAAATTTTTTGGTGGGCCGAGGTAGACTCGAACTACCGACCTCACCCTTATCAGGGGTGCGCTCTAACCACCTGAGCTACCGGCCCCTGTGTGCATTTAAGTCAGAAACATTGTGTTAAGAAGAGAAATGAGGACGGTTAACATTAACCTGTGTATTTTTTAGATTAAAAAGTAATATCTTTTTAATCATCCTTAGAAAGGAGGTAATCCAGCCGCAGGTTCCCCTACGGCTACCTTGTTACGACTTCACCCCAGTCGCTGACTATACCGTGGTCAAAGGTTTTATGCTTTGCCTTAAGGTAGAACCAACTTCCATGGTGTGACGGGCGGTGTGTACAAGACCCGGGAACGTATTCACCGCGGCGCGCTGATCCGCGATTACTAGCAATTCCAGCTTCATGTACTCGAGTTGCAGAGTACAATCCGAACTGAGGCACTTTTTTAGGATTTGCTTAGAGTCACCTCTTTGCTTCCCATTGTGAGTGCCATTGTAGCACGTGTGTAGCCCAACACGTAAGGGCCATGAGGACTTGACGTCATCCCCACCTTCCTCCAGCTTATCACTGGCAGTTCTTTCAGAGTGCCCAACTAAATGATGGCAACTAAAAGTAAGGGTTGCGCTCGTTGCGGGACTTAACCCAACATCTCACGACACGAGCTGACGACAGCCATGCAGCACCTGTGTTTCGTCCGGCCGAACCGAAGACTTTAATCTCTTAAAGTCGCGACGAACATGTCAAGTGTTGGTAAGGTTCTGCGCGTATCTTCGAATTAAACCACATGCTCCACTGCTTGTGCGGGTCCCCGTCAATTCATTTGAGTTTTAACCTTGCGGTCGTACTCCCCAGGCGGTGTGCTTAACGCTTTTGCTGCGACACTGAAAATAAATTTCCAACGTCTAGCACACATCGTTTACGGCATGGACTACGAGGGTATCTAATCCTCTTCGCTACCCATGCTTTCGCACCTCAGTGTCAGTAATGATCCAGAAAGCTGCCTTCGCAATTGGTATTCTTTCTAATATCTACGAATTTCACCTCTACACTAGAAATTCTACTTTCCTC
>AZHR01000067.1 GCA_000504625.1 alpha proteobacterium SCGC AAA240-E13 | reverse complement strand
GTAACTATTCAATTTGGAATATTACTACGATATCAATGTATCATTTCATACAAACGTTCATTTGTATATGTTCAAAGTTGACTTCTAAGTCAAAAGGCCTGAGCATTTCATGTTGTAATCTCTAAGTTTCAAGTCTCCCATAATGCAAAACCACCTGGAGATCATCTTTGAGGTGTTGAAATAGTTATAAACTTATTTATTTTTGTATAATTGTAACAAGAACTTGAATCAATCTTCTTAATCTTTCATTTTGTAATATCTTTATAATAATTTTTAATATCATAATTACTAGCACACATATCTTCAAGCATAGATCTAGCAACTAATCCTCACATAGAATGAGCTATAATATTAACTTTTCATATATCACATCAATTTTCTTCTTCATATTTTAATCTGATTTTTAAAATAAAATCTCTTAACAATTTTGCTGTTATTTTATTATCTTTTTTCCAATCATAACCAAATAAATATAGGCTATGTTTTGGATTTCATTTAATATATGTATCAAACTCTGTTTCATAATATACATCCTTTAAATTATATCATCATTCTTCTTGAAAAACCTTAAATAAGGTATCATAAACATGAGTAACAGGATCTGGAATCCAATTTTTTGAATAATATCTTCATAATCATTGTTCACTATACCAAGAAGCAAGTATTCATGGTATAAAAATAGTAGGAATATCTGTTTGTTTTATATTTTTACATAAATTTGTGTTTATATTTAATTCTTCTATCTCTTTACTAAAATCTTCATATGCAAATATTTTAGGCATAGTTAAAAAGATCAATAAAAGTATTGATATTATTTTTTTCATTTTTTGTTATTTAATTTTTAAAATACATTTGTATTAAGTGTTTTTATTTGTCTTATATTTTTATATATTTCATCACTTAAATTATCCCAATATTTATATCATTGATCTTGAGTAAATTCCTTAGAATTTACAAAAAAATAATTAATTTTTTTTATTTCTTCATTAAAATATTTTTTTAATAATTCATTATTTGTATTTTTAGCCAATAATTCTATTATATCTACTTTACTATTATGATAATCTACATACCCATAAAAAGTATCATCTCCATACCCCTCTACAATCTTTTCTAATCAAAATTTTTCTGCTCATATAAACGTCACTCTGTATAACTCTCTCATATTATTTTTGTTTGCAAAATCAAACACTTTTTTATAATCTTTTACTGTTTCAAAATCATATAAATATTTTCACCCACACATCGAATCTCTATTAACATTTTTAAAATTAAAATCATCTATATTATTATTACAATATTTTCACATATATTCTAAATATAAATCTATATCTTTTGGTTTAAAATCTTCATCCATATATTCTAAATTTTGATTAGTATAATAAAATTTAAAATCTGGTGATAAATAATAAAAAAATGGTTTTGATAAAATTCATAAAAATAAAATCATGAAAGCTAATAATACTTTTACTAAGTTATTTTTTGTAAACTTAATAAGTATTATTCACATTACTGATATCATCAAAAAAGTTAATGCAACAAATGATGCATTAGTCCAAAAATAATGAAAATTTGGAATGAT
>AZHR01000066.1 GCA_000504625.1 alpha proteobacterium SCGC AAA240-E13 | reverse complement strand
GTTCTAATAAATGGGGAAAATATACAATCGGCTCTGGTCTTAAAATAATATCGGAAAATAAAGCCAGAAAATTAAATCCTGATTATTTTTTTGTTATGCCTTATGCTTTTATCGATGAATTTATCAAAAGGGAAAAAAAATGGTTGAAAAATGGTGGAAAATTTATTTTACCTTATCCTAATTTTAAAATAATTAATAAATAAATTTATGAAAAAAAAAGCATTAATTTTTGGCATTACTGGTCAAGATGGTTCTTATATGCTAGACTTTCTAATTAAAAAAAAATATGAAGTTCATGGAATAATTCGTAAATCTTCTACGGGAAACACAAAAAATATTGATCATCTAATAAATAATAAAAAAATATTTAATAACAATTTTTTCTTACATAGGGGAGATTTATTAGATTCTGGATCTATAAGCGAAACAATAAAAAAAACTAAACCAGATGAAATATATAATTTTGCTGATCAAGATCATGTGGGATGGAGTTTTGAAATTCCCTCATATTCTTTCAAAATAACTGCGTTATCAGTAGTAGAAATTCTTGAAATATTAAAAAATAAACGAAAAACAATCAAATACTTTCAACCGATATCATCAAATATTTTTGGTCTTACCAGTTCTAATACACAAAATGAAAAAACAGTTCTTAATCCAAACAGCATTTATGCCTTAGCAAAAGCTACTGCTTTTCAGGCTTGTAAAATGTATTCAAGAATCTACAATTTGTTTATTTGTGGAGCCATTTATTACAATCATGAATCTCCCAAAAGAAGTAAAGATTATGTTTCAAAAAAAATTGTTCAATCTGTTTGTGAAATTTATTTTGGAAAAAAAAAATATTTGTACTTAGGAGATATAGGTGCAAAAATTGATTGGGGTTATGCAAAGGATTATGTTGAATGTGCCTGGAAAATAATGCAATTAAAAAAACCCGACTTTTTCATAATTGCTACTGGACAAGCTTACTCCGTGGAATATTTTGTTAAAAAGTGCTTTTCTTACGTAGGTCTTGATTATAAAAAACATATTAAAATAGACAAGAAATTAATAAGACCATCTAAAACAAGTATTTTAAAAGGAAATACATTAAAAGCAAAAAAAATATTTAGTTACAAGGTTAAAACTAAACTGGATGATTTAATAAAAATTATGATGAAAAGTGAATTAAAAAAATATAATGGATAAAAAAATATCTATCATTTTGTCTACCTACAATGAGGCTCCCTTTATAGAAGAAACAATAAACGAAATTTTTAAGAATTTAGAAAATGTTGAAGTTGTGTTAATTGATGATAATTCTTCTGATGGGACTTTTGAAATTGTTAACAAAATTAACAACCCTAATTTAAAAATTTTTTCTAGAAAATTTAGGGGATTGGCTTCATCTTTTTTATTAGGTTTGATTAATTCATCTGGAGATATAGTTGGATGGATAGATTCAAATTTGAAATCAGCAGCAACAAAACTTCCTGTAATGATAGAACAGTTAAATAAATATGACATTGTTTTGCTTTCAAGATATGTTGAAGGTGGAAATGATAAAAGAAGAAAATTAAGAGTTTTATCGAGTAAAATTGTTAACCAACTATGTCAACTAATATTGGGAAAAACAAT
>AZHR01000065.1 GCA_000504625.1 alpha proteobacterium SCGC AAA240-E13 | reverse complement strand
CACCGCTTCCTAACCGAATACTCTTTTTTAAAACCTTTAAATTCGTGAGTGTTTCAAATATCTCGACGGGAGTATTCGCGGTATTTGTCGGAAAACACAAAACATCCGCTCCATCAAATCCATCACCGCCACCCAAACCAGATGATAAAAAAATGTGTTCCACAAATTTTTCACCTTTTTTATTGATGCCACTAAAAACAATCTGAGGACGCGGAACACCTGATTCAGAAATAACCCGTGATGGCAGGCATTCAGCCATGGCCTTAAAAACCGCACCACTCAAAAACTGTCCGGTCAAATGTCTAGCGTTAACTGGGGCAGGAAAAATTGGGTTTAATATACTGCCTTGCGGAGCATTCACCGTAAAAGGTTGAATAAGACCATAATTATTAGGAAGATTTGGTGCGACCAAGCATTTTAACGGATACACTGTATGTGCGTAGGCGTAACATAATGGCACATTTATACCTGATGGCTGGCTTGATGAAGTCCCAGAGTAGTCAACGACTATTGATTCGTCTTCTATGATAACTTTGCATTTGATTTCTAAGGGTTCGTCAATTCCACTCGTATTCACGACACTTTTATATCTTCCATTTGGGATTTTTCTAATTTCACTTTTCACAAAAGCATTAGTTTTTTCTATGATTAAATTTCCAATTTCTTTATATATTTTGCTTCCAACTTCGTTAAGAATTTCAATTATTTGATTTGAAGCAGTATGGCAACAGGATGCCATACCCTCAAGGTCGCCAATGACTTTCTCGGGAACTCTCACGTTATTTACTATAAAACGTTTTACGGTATGGTCTCTCTTTCCCGCCATTGCGTATTTACAAATCGGAATACGCAGGCCCTCTTCATAAATATCTGTACTCAAAGCGGTGTAAAGTCTTCCTCCAATATCTGGGCCGTGCGCCGAAATCGCTACGAAGCCTATCAAATTGTTTTCAAAAAAGATTGGAGCGGCCATCGTGATATCTTGCAAATGTCCCGTACCAAGCCAAGGGTCATTTGTAATTACTAAATCACCCTCCATCCAAGTATCTTTAGGAAATTCTGCGCAAAAAGCGTTCAAAGTTTTCGGAATAGTCCCTAAAAATGATGGACTTGCAATAGCGGACTCAGCCAGCGATCGACCATTTTCATCAAATAGCATCACAGCCAAATCTTTTGATTCTCTTATAGTTGAGGAGTACGCTGTCCGTATCATTGTTGATGCCGATTCATCCATGACAGAAATGAGTCGACTCCAGAGTGTTTCAACATCTCCAGACACCAGTACTTCTTTTGCTTTTACGGTCATCGTTCTATTCTGACTGCAGATTTATTACTAAATTGTTGAAATCATCTCTAAAAAAAATTGCCTTTGGAGGTATTACAACCGTAGTACCAAAACCATGAATCAGATTTGGCCCTTCGAGCTTGTTATTATACTCCATTGATTGCCAGAGGGTTGGGGTGACGTCATAGAATTTGTTATTTGCAAACATTCTTTTTGAGCTTTTATGTCCTTGTTTTGTGCCATCGGTATCTAAATCGTCTTTATTTTTTCCCAATGTTTTTAAATTGCCTACTCGCGCAGATATTCTCCAATTCAATATCTCAATTGGCATTTCCTTATTTGCTCTGCCAAATTTTTTTTCATAGGTATCGTGGAAGGATTTCTCAAACAAA
>AZHR01000064.1 GCA_000504625.1 alpha proteobacterium SCGC AAA240-E13 | reverse complement strand
AATAATTAAAATCTATTATTCACCAATGGAGTCGTTATCTTTTGCTTATGACAAAACTTATGAAGCTAGTAAGATGATATTTTTAGGACTTCAAAAGATGCTCCAAGGAATTATTCCTACTAGTGAAATTGGTGGAGTTATTAGTATAGGAACTGTTATATCACAAGCAAGTCAATCAAGCTTTGTAGCACTTCTTACTATTATGGCACTTATCTCTGTAAACTTAGGAGTTTTAAACTTACTTCCAATACCAGCACTTGATGGTGGACATATTATGTTTAATCTTTACGAGATGATTACAAAAAGAAAACCAAGTAGTCAAGCATTAGTAGTATTAACTATTGCTGGATGGGTAATTTTATTTGCCCTTATGGGACTTGGTCTTTATAATGATATCACTAGATTAATTGGATAATAAGATGACAAAACAAATAGCAATAAATAATTTAGATATAGTAATTGAAAAAATTGAAAAAGCAAGATTAGAAGTAAGTGATCATCATATAGTTCAACTTGTAGCTATTAGTAAATATTCAAATAGTGATGATATAGCTACATTATATGAAGCTGGTCAAAGAGCATTTGGTGAAAATAAAGTTCAAGATTTTAAACAAAAATCACAAGAGTTAGATGAGTTACCTTTATCTTGGCATTTTGTAGGTAATTTACAAAAAAATAAAATCAATAATTTAATAGATTTAAACCCTTCACTTTTTCACGGACTTGATAGTTTAGAATTGGCACTTGAATTAGATAAAAAGCTAAAAGTAAAAAGTAAAAAATGAATTGTCTTTTACAAATTAATTCAGCAAAAGAAGATAGTAAATCAGGGGTAATGCCAGAAGTTGCTATTAAAGTTTATAATCAAATTCAAGAACAATGCCCAAATATAAATTTAAAAGGTGTTATGAGCATTGGAGCACATTCTACTGATACTAAAATCATAAAAGAAAGTTTTATCACTACACATAATATATTTAAAGAATGTACTGGGGCAACTATATGTTCTATGGGTATGAGTGGGGATTTTGAACTTGCTATTAAATGTGGTTCAAATATGATACGAGTTGGTTCTGCTTTATTTAAGTAGGTCTATTCTCTTGAATAAGACTTCTAATTTGTTCAACTTTTTTAGCTAATTTATCATCAGTTAAATTATTTTCAAAAATTCCATAACTTCTCTCATCAAATGTTTCAAGTTCTTTTTTAACTTCTTTTTTAATTCCTAAAGTATCTTGATTTTTAAATTTTTCTTTTCGTAAAACTCTATCATATCTTAAGATACTAACCTCAGCAATATCTTTAAAATCTTTATATTGTTTCAAGTGTTTTATAAGTGACATTTTTTGATAGTTTAATTCCGTTTGCCCTACATGATTTGTAGCCATAATAGTCAATACAGACCTCTTATAGGCAACATATACAATAAAACCTAGATGAGTCTGAGATAGTCCCAGTTTAATAGCATGATGTATCTTAAATCGTTTTCGTATCTCATGATAAGTTTGATCATCAGCAATACTACTAAAAATAGCAGTGATATCTCTTAAATGTCTATTTTTAAATTGCTTAGGTTTCTGCCCAAAAAAACTTTCACTTTTACTAAAAAAAGCTTGTTTTAGTGATTGAGATTGACTTAACTCATCCATTTTATTTTGTTACATTCCAATATCAGGAATATCTATTTGTGTCTCTGTACTCATATCTACATTTTCCA
>AZHR01000063.1 GCA_000504625.1 alpha proteobacterium SCGC AAA240-E13 | reverse complement strand
TGAAAAAGCATAAAAATCACAATCTAAATCTGTAACATCAACTTTAATATGAGGAACAGCCTGACATCCATCTACTAATACAGGAACATTTTTTTTGTGAGCAATCTCTATTATTTCTTTGATTGGAACAATCGTACCCGTCACGTTTGATAAGTGAGTGACAGCAACAATCTTTGTTTTTGATGTTATTAATTCCTTTAATTCATCAATGATAATATCGCCATCCTCATTTATTGGTGCAAAATTTATAATTGCACCTCTGGTTTCTCTTAGAAAATGCCATGGAACGTAGTTTGAATGATGTTCTAATTCAGTAATTAAAATTTCATCACCCTTTACTATATTTTGTTGACCAAATGTTGTGGCAACTAAATTTATAGATTCTGTTGCATTTTTTGTAAAAATAATCTCATCTTTAGATTTAGCGTTAATAAAATTTTTTACACTCATTCTTGTTTCTTCAAACTTATTTGTTGCACTCACAGCTAGTGAATGAATACTTCTACCTATATTAGAAAATTCATTTTTATAAAAATCATTCAATCTATTTATTACGCACATAGGTTTTTGTGAGGAATTAGAGCTATCTAAATAAACTAATGGTTTACCATTTATTTTTTTAGAGAAAATTGGAAATTGGGATTTAATATTTTCAATGTTCATTAAATTCAAATTTTGTTTCGTTGATTTTATTAATAAACAATTTTGAAATGAATGTTTTAATATTTGCATCTGTAATTGTTTCGATAGCTTCACATAAAAAACCTTCTATTAACATTTTATTTGCTTGTTCTTTAGATAATCCTCGGGATATCAAATAAAAGATAGAATTTTGGTCAATATTACCAGTTGATGATCCATGCGAACACTTCACGTCATCTGCATAAATTTCTAATTCAGGTTTTGAGTTAAATGCAGAATTTTTTGACAAAACCAAGGCCTTACTAAGTTGATATCCGTCAGTTTTTTGAGCATCTTTTTCTACATAAATTTTTCCTTGATAAGTGCCACTGCTCTTATCCAATAATACGCTTTTAACTAATTGAGAACTTTTACAATGTTCATATCTATGATTGACGTTAGTTTTTAATTCATGATGCTGTTCATTGCTTAAAAATATTAGTCCATTAATAAAACATGAAGCATAAGATTCTAACAAATTACAATGAATCTCACTTTTTAACAAACTTGATCCAGAAGAAAATAAAAAATTTTCAAATATACTATTAGAATAACTTTTAACATTAGTTAAGTGGTAGTTATAAGAATTATCCAAACTTTTATTTATAGTAAATCTTTTTAGTATGGAGTTTTTCTGAATTGAATAATGATGGATAGTATTATTAAAATACTTAATACTATCTTCTGCTTTATAGCATTCCAACACGTTCAGTTTGGAATTTGTTCCAAGTGAAATAAAACATTTATTATTTATTATTTTGTTTTCCGAAGATTTATTGAAAAAATTGTAGATCACTAATGGCTTGTTAAATGAATAATTATCTTCTATTTCTAGGAATATACCATCATGAACCAAAGCATGATTTAATGAAGTAAGAGAGTTTTTTTGATCAAGAAAAAAATGTTTGATTTTTTCAAAATCTTTTTGATCTTTTAAAACTGTCTTTAATGGTTTTATTTTTATTTTATCTTTAGCTTCAAAACTAAAGGTCGAACTAACAAAATCACCATTAACCAATATTATTTGATTATGTTGAAAATTGTTTAATA
>AZHR01000062.1 GCA_000504625.1 alpha proteobacterium SCGC AAA240-E13 | reverse complement strand
CATTACTAGAATTTGCCACCCTTAGAGAATATTTACCTCATATTAATGCAAAAAAAATTTTATGGTTTTATATTGATTCAGATATTAACGATTTAAAAAGAGAAATAAAAAATAAAATGTTATTAAATTATTTAAATGATAAAGAATTTTCACAACAATTATACTTTAGACAGGATGAAATTGACTTAAAACTTAAATTGGTTTTAGAAGAAGAAAGATTAATATTTAAAAGATTAAAACTAAATAAATTTATAGAATTTATAAAATTGTCTAATATAAGAAGATTATCTCCAGAACATTCTACTTCAATTGTTAGTAGTGAAATATCACCTGATATTTTAAAGAAGTTCACTAAAATAATTAGTTTCTCAAAAAACCTAGCTGAAGAGAATGGCGCAACATTTTACTTTATATATCTTCCTGCTTTTTCGAGATATAACGATGAACTTTATAATATAAATGGTGTTTTTAAACGCCAAGAAGTTGAGGCATTTTCTTATCATAACGATGTAATTAAAATTGTTAGAGATTTAAATATCCCAATTATTGATATTCACAAAGAAGTATTTCAAAAACATATGGATCCATTATCGTTATTTCCATTTCGAAGCCAAGCTCACTATAACGATCTAGGTTATAAATTAGTAGCTGAAACAATATTAAAAAAAGTTCATCAGTAAAGTATTGACATTGATAAATGAAAAAATTTCAAATTACAAAAACCATTAAAAGAAATTGCTACAGAAAAAATTGTTTTATTCAAAGATCTCCAAATAACAGATATATTAATGAAAAATTAAAGTTATTTCATTTTGGCATTACTAATGTTTCATACGGAATCTGCAATAAATGTGGTTTGGTAATGCAAACAATATCACCGACTAACCAAAGTCTTTTAAAATATTATAAACAAAATTTCTATTTTGAAAATTTTAAAAAACCTGAAATAGAAAGTATCAATAGACAATTAAAAATTGTAAAACAAGAATTTGATACTTTTCCTAAAAGTGTATTAGAAGTAAGTTTAATGAGTTTATATAATCTTTTAAAATTTAAAAAAAACGGTTCTACTACAGTACATGGACTTGAACCCAGTATAGTATTAACAAAAAAAATCAAGGATAAATATGGAATTAAAATTATTAATAGTCAAATTGAAAAATTTAGGTCAAATATAAGTTATGATTTAATATTGTTGGCACATGTACTCGAACATTTACCCGATCCTTCAAAAGGAATAAGACAGTGTTATTTAAATCAAAAATTAGATCAAAAAATTTTAATTGAAGTTCCGTTATTTGAAAGAACAGAACTTTATCCTGTTTCGGGTCTTAATGTAGAACACTTATATTACTTTGACGAAAATAATTTATTAGAATTAATTGAGCAAAACGGATATGAACCTGTATATGTTGAAAAAACATTTGAATCTACACCTATGCCATTTATTGCAATTCTTGCAAAAAAAGTGAAAAAAGATGAAAACAAAATTTATCTTGATTCAAACTATAAAAAACAATTTAAAGAATTAAAAAAAATGAAACTAAATGTAAAAAAAATATACTTAAAAGCTAAAATTATTTTAGACAAAATACCAAAAAATAAACCATTATACTTGTTTGGAGCGGGTTTCTCTGCTAGCAATTTTATATATCATACTAAAGTTGACAGAAAATTTAATCTAAAAGGCATATTTGACAATTCTCCGATAAAACAAAACAAATATTTGTTTGATATAAA
>AZHR01000061.1 GCA_000504625.1 alpha proteobacterium SCGC AAA240-E13 | reverse complement strand
CATCGCACTAGAACTAGCCGCTGAAGGTATCGCTGTTGGCGCTTATCACCCAGGATGGGTTCAGACCGATATGGGTGGAATTGAGGCCACAATCACAGTTCAGGAGAGCGCACGGGGCCTGCTACAGCGCTTTGCCATGCTGGTCCCAGCGACAAGTGGCGTGTTTGAAACCTATCAGGGCGAAGAGATTCCGTTTTAGGGATCGTTTTGGGGTCCCAATGAGATATGGGAGACCTTGGCTAACCAGATTATCATGATATTACAAGTACTGTGTGGGCCGTCTGCTCTTTTTAGTTCACATTATTACTAGCCGCGCCTTCCAGTTTCCTGGGCGTTGGAATACTCACACACCAGCCTGTCACGCTGGTCTCTAAACACACCTGCGTTATGAAGAGCCACCTTAGGGAACGACTTGGTATCACCAATGCCCTTGACTTGCCTTAACTTAGGACCCTGGTCCGGGGATTAACGCTACGAACAAAGGGTAGTGGTCAACGAATCCTGAGCTGCGTTGCGTGGACCTTGGATCACAAAGCTAAGATTTGGGTTATTGGGGCTGGTGGCTAGATCTGGATCGAATTGGCTAGAGAAGTAGGTGCGTATCTGGGCGGCTTGCGGTTCGGATTGGGCTAGATGTTGGGTGGATATTCAAGGCCGGTATAATTTCTTTTCTTAGGCAAAGATTGCAGACAATGCTAACACGCCGTTTTTTCGGGCATTATTTGCGTAGCGCCTGCGACCATAGATATGAGATATTAATTTCTGTCAGAGTGTTTGGGCCCATCAAAAACTTGATACCTTCTTTGCTCGGTTTATAGATGGCCTATCTGGAAATTATTTTTCCCTGAGGTATCCCTACCTCTTACAAGCCAAATCGGGCGGTTGGCAAATTCTGACGTGCCAATACTCGAACTTTGACCAACCTCAATGGATCGATCAAAAACCGATGACGCTGGCATGTACCTTATAGCATAGCCAGCCCGCCTTTTAGCTGACTGGTTTCGATTTGATCCGTGAACCAAATAAACATCATGCAAGGACATCTGACCCCTTTCAAGAAGATCATCTTTTACTTTCAATTCATCGATTTCTGAATTAAGGATTTCTTGGTTCAAAACCAGACTTTTCGAATCTGAATAGTGATGTTTGAAAAGTTGTTTTTCTTTGTGCGAACCAGGCAAATAACGCATGCAACCATTCTCCTTTGTTGCATCATCAACGGCTATCCAAACCGTGCATGTTGCTAAGGGTCTAATTGGCCAAAAATGACCATCCTGATGCCACGGAACTTCTAAACCAACATTTGGTTTTTTACAAAAAACACCCGAACTCCACAAAATAATATCTGGACCAATAACACTCTCAACAAAGTCCAAAATCTCTGCGTTGGTACATACGTCCATGAATCTGCTGTTGAGGCCATCAATGGGACATTTCTCATTGAAGATGTGGGGGCCAACCAAATATTCTGAGGGGATTTCTGGAAAAGCGTCTACCAGCTCCCCTATATCGTCAGATAACTGATTTATCACTTTTTCAGACAATTTGTAGTCGGGTATTGTTAACCCCTCGTGCTTATACTCCTCAATATTGCTTTCAGCTAATTTCATATCATTGTCCCCATTTTTTGTTACCCTACCAATTTGTTTTACTCTGACCCATATCCGCCGCCTCCAGCGGAAAAGATTTCTAGAATATCTTTTTCTTTTAGATCAAAAATGGACTTATCAGGTATTGTCTTTCCATTTAAAATGAACTCTGCAGGCAATCCATCACCGCCACCGAAAAGCCCGGTCGCACCTCTATGACTTAAATCGGCAAGTAAGG
>AZHR01000060.1 GCA_000504625.1 alpha proteobacterium SCGC AAA240-E13 | reverse complement strand
CTTTATACCTATGAAAACTCTCCCGTTTTGACCGATACCAGTTTGATAACGGCAAAAATTTCTACAGATTTTTCAAGCAAATATAACTATTTTTTCAATATAGATTACGATATAAAAAAGAGTTACACTCAAAATTGGGAATTCGGTGTTACGATGAAGAAAAAATGCTGGGATTATAAGATAAGTTATAAGCAAAGAGTCACACCGATACTTACAAGTGCCGGATCGAATTCCGTTACGAGAAAAGGGCTTTATCTTACTATCAATTTTACTCCGATAGGGGGTATCAGATATAAGTATGAAAGAGACAGCGGACAATGAACGTAAATGTAAAAAAATTGCAAAATGCTTTAAATGTACTTGAGTTGCCGGCATTTGTTACTTTTAAAGAAATTAGGGTAAAATATCGGGAATTGTCAAAAAGATATCATCCGGATATTTACGGAGACGATAGTAAAATGTTAGAGATTAACGAGGCTTATGAGTTGATAAAAGAGTATGTTGAAAATTTTAGATTTTCTTTCGATGAAGAGGAGATCAATAAACAATTTCCGGAAAGTTATCATGCGCATAGATTTAGATTTTAGATTTCAAAATAGATCCGATGCGGCTACGCAAATGGTAAACGAATTTTTCGAAGATATAGGATATTCTAAAAATATTTTGCTTTTTGCACTCTCTTTGAATTCGATTGCTTTAACCGACCTAATCTCTCTTAAATTAAACTTGGTGATCGATTTGTTTTTAAATTCATCCGTTTCCGCCCCTAACAACGCGGAGTGTCCCATCGCCGTAATTTCGGAAAATAGAGATGTGGTAGTGCATGAGGAGTTAAAGGAGAGTTTTGAGATTTCAACGGATTATATCAATGACAAAACAGAAAAAGCATATGAGGAGGAAATATTAAAAAGAGCTGATAAATTTAGAGACGGAGAAAAAATGGTCTCTATGCAGAGTAGGGACGTAATATTGATAGATGACTCTTCCGATAACGCTTTGGTGGCTTTAACCGCCATAAAGTGCGCTATTAGGATGGGAGCCAAAACGATAACATATATGTGTGCGGTTATTCCCAAAGAGATAGAGGAGTATTTTAGGGACAATATAGACAGGGTTTTTTATCTGCATAGTGTAAAGCATTATATAAATAATCAACACTACTATATTGAAAAAATGAAAGATTTGAGCGATGAAGATGTATCGCCGATATTGAAAAATAGTGAAAATTTTATAGTAAACAGAGTGAAGGAGAAAAATTTATGAGATGTCATATAGAAGTGGAAGTTAACAATAAAAAAGAGGAATTTGAGATAGGATATGTGGCCAAACAGACAAGCGGTTCGGTTATGATGAAGATAGGCGGGACGGTAATGATAGTATCCGATAACAAAAATCGCCAAACAGAGTACTCCCACCCAGCTACTAGTTAGATCGACGGCACCGCTATGAACCGCCTCGGCAGCTTTGGCAACCGCCTCATTGGCGAACAAAAAGTTAAACAAAGCGGTCAATACCAATAAAACTCTCATGTTACTCCTTTATATAATGTGCTCCGAGAGACCTTTCTCTTTTTAATGCACTCTTTATAATCTCTCTTGAGGTTACCAATCTTAATCTCAAAAGCTTTCCTATGCGCATAGAGAGCATTTCATCAACTCTTTCAAGCGCCTTTTTAAGCTCATTTTTTCTTCTGATAATCCCCACTTTTTCCCACATTATAGTTCTTAATTCGTTTTTCAATTTTTTATCGTTTTCTTCAAAAAGAATTTCATCTTTTTCTTTAAACTCTATATGAGAAAAATTTATATCGTTTTTATTTATATTTTTTGCAACCCTATCGGAAAAAACCAAAGCTTCAAGCAAAGAGTTGCTT
>AZHR01000059.1 GCA_000504625.1 alpha proteobacterium SCGC AAA240-E13 | reverse complement strand
TGATGAAGATGGAACACCTATTGTAAAAAGCTATTTTGAGCCATTACCTGATATATTTAAAGAATCTGCATTTTTAGATAGATTTCATGGATTTATCCAAGGTTGGGAAATGCCAAGAATGAATCAAAGTATGATTTTAGAAGGTAATACCTTAAATGTAGAATATTTTAGTGAAGTATTGCATTTATTAAGAAATGATAGCTCTTACTCGCCAATTGTGAATTCATTATTAGAAATTCCTCATAATGCTGATACAAGAGATGTAAATGCCATCAAAAGATTAGCAACAGCTTATTTAAAATTAATTTTTCCTCATGTTGAATCAAAAAACGATATTGATGTAGATGAATTTAAATTATATTGTTTTGAACAAGCAGTTAAAAAAAGAGCTATTATAAGGAAACAAATACATAAAATAGATAGAGAATTTAGTAAAGACTTGCCTGATATGAAAGTGATTAAGCATAGCAAAATATAGTACAGAACAGGTAAACTTGGCGCTTGAAAAAGTACCCAGAGGAACGCTCAAGCCGAGCGAGTTCTTGTCCTTGGCGCCAAAGACGCTTTCGAATAAAATTAGTGAAGTGATTTTCACAAAATGAAAAATTTTCCCTGAAAACAAGAGAATCGCTTTTGCGGAACAAAATATTTCCTTGAAGTCGCAGGAGTGAACACTCATTGTATCTAACAAAAAAGTTCGAGAAGTATGTCTCTTTTCTTTTTCTTAAGGTAGCACTTATCGCGATTGTTATAGATTTAACATATGTAAGATTACACATATAAATATATTGCTATTTTATGTAAGTTACGATAAACTACACTTTATGAAAAAATCAAGTTTTGAATGGGATGAAAAGAAAAATAAATTAAACAAAGAAAAGCATAAAGTATCTTTTGAAAAGGCACAATATGCTTTTTTAGATAAAAATAGAATTATTGCTGAGGATTTGGAACATTCTCAAGATGAAAAAAGATATTTTTGTTTTGGAAAAGTTGAGAATGAGATTATTACTGTAAGATTTGTTTATCGAAATGATAAAATTAGAATCTTTGGTGCTGGATATTGGAGAAAAGGGAGAAAGATTTATGAAGCAAGCAATTAATTACACAGATGAGCCGCTTGGGGATATAAAAATTGTAAATGATTTTTTGCCGCCGCCAGAGGATTTGGTTTTGAAAAATGAGAATATAAAAGTTACAATCTCTTTGACAAAAGAGAGTGTTGATTTTTTTAAAAAAGAGGCTAAAAAATATCATACAGGGTATCAAAAAATGATAAGAAATTTATTAGATGCTTATGTAAATAATTATAACCACAATAACAATCGCCCCATAACAAAACAGAAAAGCTGATTGAATTACCCTGCGACTAATTTATAGCTTACTTGTATAGTTATGTTGCTATATTTACTTTAAGAAACAAACGCTATAGAATAATAAGTGTTCGAAGATGTAGAAAAAATGAGGAGCAAAATTATGATAACAACAAACGATAAAGCTATAACAATTAGAGAGTTTGACAAAAAATTTGATAGTGGGGAGGATGTAAGTGAATATTTGGATTTTTCTAAAGCTCAAAGTTTAGAAGAATTTGAAAAAGAAAGGTTTAAAGTAAGAAAAGTAAATGTAGATTTTCCGGAATATATCATAAATCTGCTTGATAAAGAAGCTCAGAAAATAGGAGTCACAAGACAATCAATCATAAAAGTTTGGATAGCCGAGCGATTAAAAGAAGAGCAAAAATTTAGTTTAAATGCTTAAAGCATGACAAATCCTCGGATGATGAATAGCATACTCTGACGCGAGAATATAAGGGTCAGACCTTGAATTTTGAATTATAAACTTATCTTATAAAAAGTAAAATCCTTCGGGTTTTTCAAAACCCGAAGGATAACAGGGTATTACATCATAC
>AZHR01000058.1 GCA_000504625.1 alpha proteobacterium SCGC AAA240-E13 | reverse complement strand
AATCTTGGAATGAAGGTAAATTAACTAGAAAAATTATCAAAGATTACGCAGAACAATATTCCCAACAAAAATTTGGTTCAATATTTACGGCACGTCGGATAGTTTCATCGATGTGCATAATGTCAGATGGACAAATATCAACACAGTGTCCACAACCGTCACAACGAGTCATATATACAAAAGTTGACATATTATTTTCTCTTTCTCTTTAAGTTGTTAATCATAATTAGTAGTGTCTTGGCGCTTCGCGCTTTATACCCAGACCAAATTGCTTGGGTTTATCACTTGGTTCTGGTAAATTTTCATTCGAGCCATCCGCTTCAGCTAAATGTTTTTGTATAGCTGCCCCCGGCTTGTAGAACATATGGGCAAATTTAGACCAGTACACTCCCCCAAATAACACAAGGTTGGAAAGAACAAACAAAATTAAAAACAAGGTATCCCATTCTGATAAGCCTGCAGCTTGCAAATAAGACCAGGCAAGACCTAAGGTAGCGGTTACAACAAGAGATAGGACAAATAAATCTGCCTTCACAATGCGATACCAAGGATTACCCTCTGCTACAACGTCGACTCTAAGAAAGAACCAAAACCAATAACCTCCAAGACAAGTCATTATTGCTCCTAAATGCCATAATACTGGTAAAATAGAAGGCGTTACAGATTCAGTTGTTGAATAGCAAAAAATCATAATAGCTGAAGCAACCCAAAATATTATTGTACCGTACATGCCGAGAAGATGAGCAATTCTACGTTTACCAGCTAATTCAGAAGTGGTAAGAACATCATTTACAACGGTTTTAATTACAATCGATGTTTTTTTTCCGACACTAACAGTTCTGGTTGCTTGTTTCTTCGCCTTTTTCGCATTTTCGAAAAAGTACTTAACATTTTTTTTATGAATCATATCTATCACCGTTCCTGCTACTACCAAAATGATCATTGCAATGACAAAAGCCTGCATCGCAATGGACGGTATAAATTCCGAAAGTTCGGAAAATGGATTGATAGTAATCAAAATATGCTCCCCCTCCCCAGATTTTACTGAATCTCAAATTGCTAGTAATATTTTTAGTATAGTTGGTATAATAGATCAACCGCTATATAGAAGACAATTCGTAACAGCCTGTTGAAAATTATTATTGATTTGTACTAGTAGACACAAAATAAGATACTGCCTCAATTTCTTCAAAACTAAGCATTCCTTCAAAAGAAGGCATGACACCGATTCCATTAGTTACTGCTGATACAACTTGTGGCATTAAGGGTTTTAATTGATCAAGGTTAGTTCCAATTTGTCCTTTCGATCCTGCGGCTTGCAATGTATGACACATGCTACATTGTGCTTTATTATTAAAAACTTCTAAACCTAGTTCCATTTTGGAATCTGCAAAAGCAGAACTAGAAAAAATTAAACAGATAAAAATGAGAAATATTTTCTTCATTTTCATATTTGTAACATAGACGGTTCTATATAATACCGTCTATATTATTATTGAAATTTTTTCTATAAATTACTACGCAGCAACCTGCATTGATATGTCGTGTTTTACTGACATACCAGTTAGGAAATTCCATAAGTACTTAGCTGTAGAAAGAGCTGATTTCTCAGCTTTTATTTGCTCTTCCTTAGATAAACTATCAAGTAGTTTTTCACATGCGGCTCTGTGGTATATATCTGCTTTTTTATGAACTTCAAAAAATTCTAAACCTTCTTTTGAAGTTACCCCGTAATGATTTTTTAAACCTCTGATTTTTGTTTCAGCTATTTCAGGAATTTGTCTTTCATAAGTGTAAAGTGAAGCTAGACCTTCTGCATAACTTGCTCTTCCATTTTTAAAAAAATTATCAATTAATTCTTTTGTAAATTTTTCTTTTTTTATTGAATTAATTTTTTCTTTTTTAGCTCCCATAGCAGCAGCAAAGTTTCTCCATA
>AZHR01000057.1 GCA_000504625.1 alpha proteobacterium SCGC AAA240-E13 | reverse complement strand
GTGCCAAGCCTATTTACACTTCTTGCTATTTTCATTTATAGTTTTTTCTAAATACTATTTTAGATCTGTTAAGTTCCTTAACTGACTTGCAGCCCATTAATATCATATCACGATTTATTTCTGCTTTCATTTTCTGTAATATTGATTCAACACCCTTTTGACCAGCTGCTCCTAGAGCAAATAAATAACCTTTTCCGAAACTACAAGCTTTTGCACCGAGCGCTAAGGCTTTTAAAACATGAGTTCCTCTCCTAATTCCTCCGTCAAGAATTACTTCTATTTTGTCTCCAACTGCATCAACAATCTCGCTAAGTTGATCAAAAGGCGCTCTTGAACCGTCTAGTTGTCTACCACCATGATTTGAAATCATTATTGCACTACATCCAATATCAATTGCTTTTTTTGCATCATCAACTGACATAACGCCTTTTAGAGCAAATGGTCCTCCCCATTTTTTTACACAATACTCGGCATCTTTCCAATTCATTGAAGGATCAAACTGTTCGTTTATATAATCAATAACTGATTTATCAATACTACTACCCTTATCTGTCATATGAATAATATTTTCTAATCTAAATTTGCCACCAAACAAATAATTTAAGCTCCATCCAGGATGCAAAGCAAAACTTAAAAGACTACTTAAAGTTAATCTTGGAGGTGTAGAAAATCCTGTCCTATGGTCTCTTTCTCTATTGCCCGCCACTACTGTATCCACAGTTAAACACATACTATTAAAACCAGCCTGCTTACATCGTTCAATTAAATTATCTGTTAATCCTCTATCTTTATGAATATAAATTTGAAATAGTTTGGGACCTTTGGTTAACTTTCCAATATCTTCAAGACTGGTTGTGGCCATAGTTGAAATACCAAACATTGTACCCATTTTTTCAGCAGCCTTTGCTGTAGCTCGTTCTCCGTGATGATGATAAAGGCGATGCATGGCAGTTGCTGAAAGAAATAAGGGAAAATCAATCTTTTGTCCCAAAACAGTAGTAGATAAATCTACACTACTAACATCGCTTAGAACGTTAGGTACTAAATCGCAGCTATTGAATGATTCAGTATTTCTTTTTAAGGTTACTTCATCATCTGCTCCTCCATCAATATAATGAAAAATTGGCGAAGGTAGTTTTTTTTTTGCTAATTTTCTATAATCGTCAAAATTATGACAGTCTTTCAGATTCATTATTTTTGAAAATCAAACTAAAATCTTTTCAAGAAATTAAACATATAGTTATTTGCACCAGGATTTTTGTCCCCTAAGCTTGCATTTGATAAATGATTATATGACATACCCAGTTCACTATTTTCAGATAAGCTCCATGATGCTTGAACTTCACTTTTAAATTCTAGAATATGCCCTAAATCTTTTCCATTTCCTTCACCATAAAGTCCAGGTGCAAAACTTGGTGTGAAATTTATTGGGCCAAGATCAAAATTCCATTCAACTCCAGTATAAGCATAAAGGGCAGCATTTTCTGTTAAGAAACCACCCGTAATAGGTGATATGGTTCCTAAAAAAGTTTCTCTAAACAATTCTTCATTTTGATGTTGAAAACCAACTAATGCTGCTCTTTGTTTTTGATCACTGAAATCAAACATTCCAGAATAAAAATTCATTTGATGATTTTGTACATCTAATTTTTTTTCCTCAGCAAATACCGTTGATCCCAATCCAACAGCCAATATTATTGTAAGCAAAAAATTATTTGATATTTTCATTAGTTTTAACATATACATCGTAATCATTATTTTAAACACAAAATAAGCTTAAAAAAACCTATCTTTTTTAGTTTTTGTTTAAATTATAACAAAAATAAAAATTATATGTTGAAAATCGGATAACTGACTAATTAGCCTAATTAAGAGCTACGAGGGAGATAATGATGCTTAGAATAATAAGCCCTTAATTAGACTATGTTCAAACTATTAAACTTTAGTTTGTCTAAGATTTGGAAGAACTATGTTTTATTTTAGGCAGGTAAATTTAATTTGAAAGTTTAAAATATCCTGAACCTTTTTTACCCAAAAATATCTCATCAATCAAAGGATGTTTAACTGGTTCATTCGAGTCATCTAATATTAAGTTTTGTTCAGAAACATAAGCTTCGTATGTTATTTCATTATTTTCAGCCAAAAGATGATAAAAGGGTTGATTCTTTCTAGGTCTAACATCTTTAGG
>AZHR01000056.1 GCA_000504625.1 alpha proteobacterium SCGC AAA240-E13 | reverse complement strand
ATTAACAAAGCTTTTATTAAGGATGGCTTACCATTATCACCCAATTCATTAGATGAACTTGAAATTTTACCAGGTGTCAAAGAATCAGTTTTAAGATTAAAAAAACTTAATTTCATTTGTTTAGTTGTTACAAATCAACCTGATGTCTCAAGAGGAAAAATTAACAAAAATACTGTAATAAAAATGAATAATTTTTTAAAAAAAGAAATTAAATTAGATGATATTTTTGTTTGTTATCATGATGACAAAGATAACTGTAATTGTCGCAAACCTAAACCTGGATTATTATTACAAGCTAGCAAACAATGGGATGTAAATTTAAAAAAAAGTTTTATAATAGGCGATCGATGGAGAGATATTCAAGCAGGGGAAAAAGTTGGGTGTAAAACTATTTTTTTAGACTGCAAATATAAAGAAACAAAACCAGAAAAACCTGATTTTATTACAGATACATTGCTTAATGCCACGTATATAATAGAAAAAGTCAAAGTATAAGGTAAAAAAATTTATTACCCCAAGAACCGGATATTAAGTAACAAAATTTTAATTAAGGGTTTAAAATTGTGTAAAATAATGAATTAATATTTAGATTTCCCTTTGTAATTTAATTTTTTTTGTGATTTAATTATTCGATGTTTGGAAAAAAGAACTCAGACTCATTGCTTAATCAAAGTGAAAGATCATTTGTGGGAGAAACTATGCAAATCGAAGGTGATATAGATTGTTCCGGAACAGTGGATGTTGCTGGATTGATAAATGGAAATGTTCGTGTCAAAGAGATGATTGTTTTTGATACTGGATCTATCAAAGGTAGTTTGCATGTCAAAAAGATAGTGATCAATGGTCATATCGAGGGTCAAGTAATTGCTGATGAAATTTCTTTGGGAAGTAGTTCGGTAATTAGGGGAGATATCACATTTAAAACATCTCTGAAAACCGAAGAAGGTGCAGAAATTGACGGTTATATAAAGGGAAAATCTAAAAAGAATATTCGAGACGAAGAAGATAAAGATATAGAAGAAATTGTGGAAAAACCTGAGCTTGGGAAACCAACACTTGTTAAAGATAACAAAAAGGAAGTTATTTAAATAGGCGTTGCTAATCTAACTTTATCTAATTTTAATTATATATATTGAGGCATGGAACCGAAAGACTGTTCAGTTGGTGTTATTGGAGCAGGTATACAGGGTGTATGTACATCTTTATTTTTACAAAAAAAAAACTTTGAAGTTACTTTATTTGATCGAGGAGAACCTGGAAATTCAGCCTCTTCGGCCTCTTATGGAAATGCTGGACATTTCTCACCTTATGCATCCGTGCCAATAAATAGACCAGACGTTTTAATAGATGTGCCTGCAATGTTACTAACTGGTACGGGGCCATTAGCACTAAAATGGAATTATGTGCCAAAGATGATGCTATGGTTTTTAAAATTTATAAAAAATTGCACAAAAAAAAATATGATGCATACAGCAAAATATATGCACCAAATTTTAGACTTAGCACTACCAGCATATGATGAGTTATTCCAAGATATTAATGTTTCAGGATTGGTGGAAAACAAGGGAATTATTTATTTTTGGACTGACAAAGATTTAAAAAACAGAAAATTGGAGATAAATATAAGAAAACAATTAGGTATAGAGCAACAACTATTAAAGCCGCATGAAATACATGATCTTGAGCCACATATAAGAAAAATTTATCATGGTGGCGTTTATTACCCTAGCGCAAGACATGCAAGAAACCCTAGAAAAATTTTGCTTAAATTATTTGATTTATTTTTAAAACGAGGTGGATATTTTGAAAAACAAAATGTTGAAACAATAAATTTTTCATCTGATGACAACCCGGTGATTAAAACTAATTTAAATTCTTATACTTTTAATAAAACAGTAATTACATGTGGAGCCTTTTCAAAAAAATTAACAGATCAAGTAAATGAAAAAATCCCATTAGATACCGAACGGGGTTATCATGTTCATTTTAAAGGATATGACCACTTACTTTCAAGGCCTGTAATTTTTTTGAATCGAGGTTTTGGAATAACGCCTATGGAACAAGGTTTAAGGGTAGTAGGAACAGTAGAGTTTGGAGGTTTGGATAATCCATTAAATAAAAAGAGAATTCTTAACCTTGTAAATAATGCAAAATATTTATTTCCAGAATTATCCGAGCATCAAGATGAATGGTTAGGTTTTAGGCCTACATTACCAGATTATTTAC
>AZHR01000055.1 GCA_000504625.1 alpha proteobacterium SCGC AAA240-E13 | reverse complement strand
GTGTTCATTAGCAATCACTATATTGGTATCAATATTTCCTTCTTACTCGGCATCTAAATTAGATCCCATTAAAGCATTAAAATATGAATAGTATTATTAAAACAGTGAATCTTTCTAAGAACTTTTTTTTAAAAAAGAATCTTAATATTTTGAAAAAGATTAATATTGAAATAAAAAAAGGAGAACTCATAGCATTACTAGGACCTTCAGGATCAGGAAAATCTACATTTCTTCATATGATTGCTTTACTTGATCAACCATCAAATGGAGAAATTTATTTTGAAGGGAAAAAAACTTCTCAGATGAACGATGTTGAAAAAGATGAAGTGAGAGGTAAAAAGATTTCTATTGTATATCAACAAAACAATTTGTTGAGTGATTTTACTGCTTTAGAAAATGTTGCTATAGCAATGATTTCTTCAGGAAAAAATAAGGTGTATGCACATAATGAAGCAAAAAAAATTTTAAAATATATCGGTTTATCTAAAAGACTTGATCATTTTCCAACAGATCTTTCGGTAGGGGAACAACAACGAGTAGCAATTGCAAGAGCGGTTGTAAATGAACCACAACTTGTCTTGGCAGATGAACCTACTGGAAGTTTGGATCAATCTACTTCTAAGGAAATTTTTAATTTGTTTTTAAAATTTAAATCTCACAATCGATCATTAATATATGCAACTCATAATAGAGAGCTAGCTGATAGAGCCGACTACAAGTTAAAGATAATTGATGGTAATATTAGGCGCTCAAATGAATAATACAAATAAAAGTCAATTTACGCATTTAAAAATTCATACTCAGTACTCAATATGTGAAGGAGCAGTTAAAATTGTTGATTTAAAGAATTTTTGCAAAAAAAATAAAATTCGAGCAATAGGATTAAGTGATACTAAAAATTTATGTGGTGCATTGGAGTTTGCAGAAAATATTTCAAAAGTAGGAACACAACCTATTATTGGAAGTCAAATTAATTTTAAATTTAAAGATCATATAGGTATTTTACCAATAATTGCTAATAATTTTGAAGGTTATAAGACTATAATTGGCTTATCTTCAAAATCTTACTTAGAAAATAAAACCACAGATGAGCCACATTGCTCATTTCAAGAATTATTAAATATAAAATCTGGAGTTACAATACTTTCCGGTTCTTTTAGGGGATTAATTGGAAACTTATTTGCGAAAAATTTATTAACAGAGATTGATGAAGTCCTCAAATTAATAAAAGATGTATTTAAGGACAAATTTTATTTAGAAATTCAAAGGCATAACGATGTTGGAGAAAAATTATTTGAAGAATTTCTATTAAACAAATCTAATGATTTAGCAATTCCCTTAATCGCTACTCATGAGGTTTTTTATTTAGATAAGGATATGCACGAAGCCCATGATGCATTGATCTGTATAGGAGAAAAAACCTATGTAAATGAAAAAAAAAGAAGAAAATATTCAGATGAGCATTATTTAAAAACTTCTGAACAAATGATTAAAGTTTTTTCTGATTTGCCCGAAGCACTGGAAAATAATTTTAATTTTCCTTATAAATGTAGTTATAAACCCAAACCTTCTTTACCTATCCTCCCAAATATAAGGACCAGCAAAGATATAGATGTAGATCAAGAGTTACTAAATTTAGCAACTAAAGGTATGAAAGAAAAATTTAATAAATACGTCTTTAAACAGAATTCTGATCAAGAAAATAAAAAAAATTTAAATATTTATAACAAGCGACTTCTACATGAATTTAACATTATAAAAGAAATGCGTTACTCAGGTTATTTTTTGATTGTTTCAGATTATATTAAATGGGCAAAAAATAATGATATACCAGTTGGTCCTGGTAGGGGATCAGGTGCAGGATCATTAATTGCGTGGTGTTTACGCATTACAAACATTGACCCAATAAAATTTAATTTAATTTTTGAAAGATTTTTAAATCCAGATAGAATTTCAATGCCTGATTTTGATATCGATTTTTGTGAAGAAAAAAGAGATTTGGTATTTTCTTATCTTAAAAAAAAATATGGAAATGGCGTTGCTCATATAATTACTTTTGGAAAATTAAAAGCAAGAATGGCTATTAGGGATATTGGAAGAGTTCTTGGTTTTCCTTATGGATTTGTTGACTCTATTAGTAAAATGATTCCTTTTGATCCTTCAAGGCCACTAAGCTTGCAAGACTGTATAAATCGTGAACCAAGAATTCAAGATATGATTTCTAAGGATGCACGAGTAAGAAAATTAATGGATTTATCTTTAAAACTTGAGGGACTAAATAGAAACATCGCTACTCATGCTGCCGGCGTTGTTATTGCAGAGAAAAATTTATCTGAGACAGTTCCTCTTTATAAAGATTTTT
>AZHR01000054.1 GCA_000504625.1 alpha proteobacterium SCGC AAA240-E13 | reverse complement strand
AATTTGCACAAAAAGGTTATTTTATTCAAGGTGGCAGAGTACTTTTAGGAAAAAATTATAGTGAAAAACTTTTAAAATTTAAAAAATTTAATATTAGCTTTTTTGAAAAAAATATCAAAAATAGAAAGAATACTATTAATTCAACTTTTCTTTCAAGAATATTTTCTAATAAAAGTGTAGCACTAAAAGGAATTAAAACTTGTAATATGTCTTTTTATAGGGAAGATGCAGTAAGTATAAATGGTTTTAATGAAGATATAATAGGTTGGGGAAGAGAAGATAGCGAATTTGTTATTAGACTTTATAATTATGGTATAAAAAGAAAAAATCTTAAATTTAAAGCAAATTCATATCATATTTGGCACTCTGAGAATAAGAGAGATTCTTTATCTCAAAATGATAAAATTTTAAATAGTACGATTAAAGATAGGTTACTCTTTTGTAGTAATGGAATAGAAAAAAGTTAATTTTCTATTTTTTACCTTTAATCATTTTTTTAAAATTTTTAAAATTTTTATTTTTATTTGAATAGTAAAGAACTTTATCATTAAAAGAATCACTACATATAAATAAATTTTTATATTCACTTGAAATGATATTTAATACATCATCATCAGCCCATAATTTAGCAAAGTTTTTTGCCCTATCTAACTCTGTTAGTTTAAAAAATCTCATACGGTTTATATCTACTATCTTAAATATAAACGCAGAGTTCTCTCTCTTTATAAGGATATTTCCAGGGGAGTAGTCGTTATGAAATATACCTGCGTTATGAAGTTCCAGTGTAAAGCGGGCGAAAGCTTTAAATATTTCTTCTCTATCTTTAAAACTTTTATCTAAAAGTGGCTCTCTTATAGTAAAATCATACTCAAATTTTTCACTTATAAAGTAACTTTGTTTTAACAGAGTAGAGGTGTAAAACTCTATATATCCTATAGGTGTAGGAGTGAAATTTCCAATTTTAAGAGAGTATTCATAAGATTTTTTTGCTTTGGAGTCTCTAAAGTATGAGTAGGCAATTTGATTAATAATATTTGGTACTTTAAAAGCTTTTACTACTGTCTCAACCTCTGCGTTTATTATAATTTTTAATTCATTTCTTGCTTTGTGTATTGTAGAGTCATGTTGAGAAAATGAGTCTTTAATATTGAGTAAAAACTCTTTATGTTTCTTTTGTGTTGTGTTGAGAGTATATTTAAATGACATAGATAACCTCTTTAGAGTTGGTTTGATTTTTCAAAGTATTTTTTTAGAACAAGAAGAGAAATGATATCTTCTCTCTCTTTATTTTTAAACTGATTTATGTATGTATTTGCATTTTTGATGATTTGGAGAGATTCCTCTATATTCTTAGAGTAGTACTCTATCTTCTCTTCTAAGTCTGAGTAGTCATCATTTAAGAGAACATAGTGATAATTTGGTATAAGAGATCCTTCCATAAACCATGTTTCATACTTAGGTTTTATCATAAACGCAATAGAGTTTGAGGACATAACCCACTTAAGGTTTGATGCAACATCATTTCCTTCTATAGCTAAGATAAATTTGTATTTTAACTGCTCAGAAAGTTGCATCTTCTCCTTTTGCCAAGGCACATTTTGCTCTTTTTTTGTGTTAGTTTGACCTACATTACAGTAGTTTTTGTCATAAAACTCTTTTATGAATTTTTGGCGATGTGCTATATAACACTTTCCTCTCCATACAAGCATATCATTTTTATCTTCAAACGCAATCTTATCATCTACAAAGATAAAGTGTCTTACTTTGTTGAGTTTTAAAAGGATAGAGTTTTGGTTATCGCCCTCTATAGGTCTACTCTTTAAAAAAGACGGCTCTTTTGGTATGGTTGTAATATCACCAAATAGATAGGATATTTTTAGATTTTTATTAAAGTATCTTAGATATTCTAAGAGATCAAAATAGTAGGTTTTTTTCTTCTCTATATGTGAAAATTTTTCTATAGTTGGTAACTTGTTTTGTAGGGAGAAGCATTTATTTAGCTTGTTGTAGTAGTTAACCCTTTTTAATATGTACTCATCACTATTTTGAAGAAGAGTTGGAAGTTTTCTTTGAAAAAAGAGAGCAGGAATAGAGAGTTTTAGTATGTTTTTTAGATAGTAAGTGAGTTTTGTGTTTTTGTTAAAATCTATTCTCATATCTTTAACTCTCCTTTTGAAATTTTAAGTGTATTCATTTGGTTATTGTTGTTTTCTATATAGTTATAAACAATAACTAAAATATTATTATTTAAGTTAAAATATTCTATTGCTTCTAGTGCATTGATAATTTGCAATGGTGATCTAGCTATAAAAAGATTATTCAAATATATCCTTCTTATATTGATCAAATGAATAAGAATTTGAAATACAGTATATTA
>AZHR01000053.1 GCA_000504625.1 alpha proteobacterium SCGC AAA240-E13 | reverse complement strand
AAAACAGAAAATAGTATTTATAAAATTTCGGCATTTAATTTTATTTCTTTTTACTAGTAACTAACAGTAATAATAAATAGCCCATTAAAGTTGACAGTAAAGATCCAGATAAAATACCAATTTTTACTCCATCCATATATTGATTATTTTCAATAAAAGCTAGATTTCCTACAAATAAACTCATAGTAAATCCAATGCCCGTTAAAACACCAACACCATAAAGTTTAATCCAATTAGAATTTGATGGCATTTCTGCATATTTAAATTTTATTGATAAATATGAAAATAGAAAAACGCCTATTTGTTTTCCAAGAAATAAACCACATAAAATTCCTAAAGGAACAGGTGCTGTAATTGTTTTTATCGATATTCCTTCAAGTGAAACTCCTGCATTTGCTAGGGCAAACAATGGCATGATTCCAAAAGCAACATAGGGAGACAAAATATGTTCTAATTTTAATAATAGTGAATAATCTTTTTCATGATTTCTGTGAGGTATCGAAATAGCTAATAGGACGCCTGATATTGTTGAATGGACTCCTGATTCATGAGTAAAATACCAAAGAAAAAGTCCAATTATTAAATAAGGAAGAAATTTTTTTACTCCGTACTTATTAAGAATAAATAAAATAAAAAGTGATCCTAGCATTAATATTAAATAAATGTATTGCAGTTCAGAAGAATAAAAGAAGGCTATTATAATAATTGCACCCAAGTCATCTATTATTGCAAGCGCTAATAAAAAAACTTTTAAAGAAATTGGGATTCTTGAACCCAATAATGACAAAACTCCAATTGAAAAGGCAATATCGGTAGCTGATGGTATGGCCCATCCTTTAAGAGCATTAGTGTTTTCATAGTTTATGAATATATAAATAAGAGCAGGTACTAGCATACCTCCGAACGCTCCAATTATTGGTAAAGAAGCTTGTTTTGGTTTTGAAAGTTCTCCATGGATAAATTCTCTTTTAATTTCTAAAGTTACTACAAAGAAAAAAACTGACATCAATACGTCATTTATCCAATGATGAACAGTTAAATCTAAAACAAAATTCTGAGCACCTATTGATATTTGGGTATTTAATATTTCAAAGTAATATTTACTTAAATCTGAATTACTTAAAATTAAAGCTAATATTGCTCCAACAAGCAAGAGCAAACCACTGGCGGCTTCTAATTTAAAAAACCATTTAAAAGGGGCAGTAATGTAATTAATCATTTATTTATAGTTATTAAAAAGATCTTTAATAATAAAATAAATATTGTTCAAGATTTCAAATGTATAAACTAAATAATTATCTAATTCAGGCCAAAAAGGAATTAAGAAATTCTTGAATGTGTCTAGAAATAAGATTATTGATGCAACAAAAAAAACTAAAACTATACAAAAACTAAATACACCCATTCCTTTTCCTTTTTCTTTTTCTGTATATATTTCTTCACTTTTTTTACTTGGTCTAATCTTAGATTGCGTTTTACTAACTATTCTTTTTTTTCCTGCTTTTATATTCAATTCATTTCCAATTTTTTTTTTTGCTAATCTTCCAGATTTGCCTGAAGGCAATATTTCTGCCCACTGACTACCCATGAACTTATAAAATTTTCCATCTGATGCCTTCATTTTACCTATTGATGATTTTTCGTTATTACTTGTTTCGGGAGATTTAATTACAGTGGATTTTGTAGTCGCAATTGAAGAAACAGAAGGCATTTGATGCCATTTTGCAGAACAAATACTACATTGAACAATTCTTCCATTAGAGGGAATGGCATTATCGTTAACAATAAATTTTTTTAGACAATTTTTGCATTCAATAATCATTTAGATTTTTTATCATTGATGTTATTTTTTTCAATAAATAAACTTTTAAAATTAATCTCATTTTTCTAGGTTATTGTATGAATCGTGGTTGATCCTGATCGGAGTCTGCTTTAAATAAACGTACTTTTGTTTTTTTTTCAGATTTAAAAGCATATAAAATATCAATATTTTTTCTTTCAAATGGTTCAAAATAATTAGGAATAATAAGTTTTTTGTTTTTTTTTCTATTAATGAATCCAGTTTTTTTTAATATATTAATAGGTATCCCAACTGAATATAAATCAATGTATTCTGCATTAAAAATCTTTAGAATTTTATATAAAATATTTTTTATCATGGGAATGTCGTTATTATTTCCAAATAAATCTACCATTCTCAAAACATTAATGTTTGCAATTTTTATCTTTCTAATAACGAAAATTAGTTTTAATTTTTTTTTATTAAAAACCGCATAAACTAAATAGTTATAAATAGGATGTCTAAAGTATCGATTTAAAATATAATTTTCCGATTTTATAGGAATTTGATGTAGATAAATATTTTTTGTATTTAATTTT
>AZHR01000052.1 GCA_000504625.1 alpha proteobacterium SCGC AAA240-E13 | reverse complement strand
AGAAAGCTGTTCCACTCGTTCCAGCAACATCATCGGAGATTCCTTTAAAATCACTTTCACACTGCACTATCCTTATCAGATCTTTTCGATTTCCTTGATACATGTGATTCGTTTCAGTAATATTTGAAAAATCATAAGTAATAATATTAATGGCTCGCCTTTTTTTATCACCCAACACTATTTCTTTTCCTGTGGTGGGATCTTTTATTGTTGATTTGCCTGGAAGATCTAATACCCGTTCTTTTCCAACAACTTTTACAATGGTATCGTTGACGATATTAAATTTTTTTTCTGTTGTTTTTTGTTCTTTGTCTTTTTCTTGCGTAATAATAGTTACTAAGTTTTTATCAAAATCGAATATCATTTCGTGAAAAACTGTGTCACCTTGTCTTATACTGGCAATTACTTTTGCTTTTTCCTCATCGGGTAATCCTTTAAAACCTTCATCATCTTTGAGGACTTCTATAAAAATATCTGCTCCTGTATGTTTAATAGTTTGACAGTTTTTCCACTTTATTGTTTTGGAAAAAGCAGATGTTGAAATTAAAGCCAAAAGAAATATATAGAAAACTAATTTTTTCATCAAAATTTCTTCACCTCCGCCCAACAAATTCCTGATTGTCTAAGTGTCCATTCGTTAAACACATAGCCTGTAAGAGTGAACTGACCTGAAATACGATCAATTATTAAAGTGTCATAATTATCATCGTAATAGGGACTATTCCATCTAAGTACTAAACTAGAATCCGTTTTTGTTCCTAAAAAAGGAGAGCTCATTCCTCCTATTTCAAATTCGTTTGGAAAAAGCCTAACTATTACTTCATTATTGCCTAAATCGTCACTTAGAACACTAAAATGACTAGGTTCGATTTCTTTATATTTAATTTTTCCATTGTCAATATTTTTAATCGCCATTTTGGTTATTGCACAAGTTAATTGGATATCAGCTAACCCAACATTGCACCACAACAAACCCAGAACCAAGATCGCTAAAAATTTCTTCATGAACCAATCCTAACAAAGAATTACCGTTGAGTCATATTGACTCAGGGAACAAAACAATTTTGGGGAACATACTTATCTACAGGGGATATATGCTTTGCAAGTTTGTCTGTTTTATTAAAATATGTTGTTTAGTAGTTAACAAAACTACCATATTACCATATTAACATAGTGCCTAATTAATAGGGATTAACTATATTCCCTAAAATATAGTCTGGTAGTTATCTTAACTACCATATTAACATTATACCATATTAGCTATGTATCTATGGCATGCCAGAGTTCACTATGTGTTCACTTTACTTTTTTTTATTAAAGACTCATAAGCTCATAGATGAAGCCAGAAATAAATAAATTTACTCCATATACCAATTGTCCATCAGGGGAATACTGGGCAGCATTCTGTAATTCAGAAGTTAAAAAATATCCTAAAGGCAAAAGGGAGATTATAAGTTTTGTAATATTAAATGAAGACAAGGAAACTCCTCGACTGAACAACAAAGGAGAACCCTATTATTCTACAATTATCTGTAATGAAAGCAAAGGATCCAGCCCAAAGAGCAAAGTCAATAAAATTAAAAAGGCTATGCTAACCAAAGAAGAATACGATCCCCTGGATGTTCACTTGGGACTTCCAACGATAGAAACGTTTTATAAAAGAATTGTAAAAGTAAAAGTCTGTCCTAAATCGAATGATAAAAACTTTATCACCCACATTCAACGACCTAGGGATAATCAATGGGAATGTATCGAGGGAGAGTTTGAAGGAAAATATAAAACTATAACTGATCCGATTGAACTTTATAATAAATTAAGAAAACAAATTCCTTTCAAGGAAAGAGAAATATATGATGATGCAATACACTCTTTGGTAAATACTGATAGTGGTGCGTTACTTGACGAAAAGGGTAAATTTAAAATGGATGTAGATTATAATAGCAAGAAAATGATTAGACCAGAATCTGCATTATCCCTAATGCACAAAAGATTACTAAAATTTATTGAAACCCAAGATTTAAAAGCCATATTTCCAGGATTAAGAATTAGGTAAAACGAACTTTTGTACTTATTCCATACTAAGTGAACCACAATGTAGTTCACAGAGCTCACCTAGAATTTCTCATGAGCATATGTATATTATATTCAGCACCCCCCATGGCACCCTGCATACCCCTCAAACATAGTGTTTGAGAGTCCATAGAGTCGACTCAGACTCCGATATTAATTAAATATGACTCAGGGTACTGCAGAATTAAATTTGGACTCTCTCTCGACTCATCGAGGATTAGTTGAGTACTAAATTATCTTTGATTTAATAAAACTTTTTGATAAATTAAAAAGTAAGTATTAGTGCGTGAAGCATACAGTTTGTTATTGCATGTTAGGGGAACTTTGGTGGGCCCGCCAGGATTCGAACCTGGGACCAATACATTATGAGTGTACTGCTCTAAC
>AZHR01000051.1 GCA_000504625.1 alpha proteobacterium SCGC AAA240-E13 | reverse complement strand
TNCCCTTTTCCTTGATTATTATTATCTAGCAATGTAGTTATCATAACTCGACTTGCAGACTGAATAGGTCCAATAAATAGTCCGTTTATTGCAGCCATAATAAAAAACAATGTTTTGGAATAAGTAAAAAGAATTATGCTTGAAGAAAATATTAATCCTAACAAAGCAATAATAATTACAATCTTAGAACCATATTTATCGTTAGCCAATCCACCTATAAAAGCACCAATAAATGCAGTTATATTCATTAAAACTGAGAGCATTAAAAGTTCTTTGATCTGAAGATTAAATACACCTACTGCAAAAATTCCTCCCATTACTATAATTGCATTTAATCCATCTGCATAAAGCATTCTTGCAATCAAAAATTTTCCTAATGTTTTTAAACCTTTATGCCAAACTAAACTTTTTAAATCAGAAAAATTTGATAAAGAAGATTTTTTTATTTTTTTTAATTTTTGTTTAAAAAAAAACAAAAATGGAATGGAAAATAATAAAAACCAAGCACTAACGAATATTGCGGTTGCTCTTATGTTTTGAGATTCTTCTTTAGATAATCCAAAAGGTAAGTTATTACTATCAATAAATAATTTAACACTAATGAATAATGTTGCTATTCCCCCTATATATCCTAGAGCAAATCCTAAGCCTGATGACTTACCTAAATGTTTACTTTTTGAAATATCTTTTAATAAAGAGTTATAAAAAATTAAACTTAGTTCATAAAAAAAATTTGCAATTCCAACTATTACTAAAGTATATAAAAGGTAATTTTGAGATGGTTTGGCAAACCAGAGTAGAGCAGTAAAAAATATACAGAGCAGAGAAAAACATCTTAAAAAAAATACAATTTTATTTTTTTTGTCTGCCAAGGATCCGATAAAGGGTCCTAAAATAGCCACTAAAAACCCTACCAAACCAATTGTCCAACCCCAATATGATTGACCAAGAATGAGGTTAGGGGCAATCTGTTTTGCAAAATAAGTTGCAAAAATAAAAGTTATAATAATTGTTGTAAAAGCTGAATTTGCAAAATCATAGAGTGCAAAATTAAATATTTTTTTCATTTAATTTTTTTAAATTTGCATTAATGCATTTGCATAATCTTCTGCTCTAAATAATTCCAAATCATCTTCTTTTTCACCTAAACCTATTGCAATAATTGGTAAATTATATTTTTTTGCGATAGCTAGCAAAATTCCCCCTTTTGCAGTCCCATCAAGCTTTGTCATGATCAATCCAGAAATTTGTGTAATTTTTTGAAATTCTTCAACTTGATTTAAAGCACTTTGTCCAGTTGTTGCATCCAGAATTAATAATGTTTCATGGGGTGAATTTGGATCAATTTTTTTTAATACTTTTGATATTTTTTTAAATTCATCCATTAAATTTTTCTTGTTTTGAAGTCTGCCTGCTGTGTCAATTAATAGATAGTCAATTTGATTTTTTTTTGAGAATTCTATTGCTTTAAAAGCTACAGAGGCTGGATCAGAACCAATTTCCGACTTAATTATTTTTGCCCCGATTCTTTTAGACCAAATTTCTAATTGTTCAATAGCGGCGGCCCTGAATGTATCTGCGGCAGCAAAAACAATTTGCTTATTATTTTTGGAAAATATTTTTCCCAGCTTTCCTATCGTGGTAGTTTTACCTACACCATTAACACCTGCAATTAGTATAACTTTCGGCTTAATATTTTCTTCTATAACAATATTTTTTTCAAGTGGTAACATGAGGTTTTTGATATAATTTTCAACAATTAAATTGATTTGATTTAAGTTATCTTTTTTTGGATCAATTTTAGTATCAGAAAAAATTTGTTTTAATTCTTTTGCCGCAATTACCCCAACATCAGATTCAATTAAAAAATCTTCAAGATTGTTAAGAGTTTTTGAATCAATTTTTCTATTAACAACTAAATTTTTAAGACCATTAGAAAAATTTTTAGAACTTTTACTTAATCCAATCTTAAATTTTTCAAAGATCTCCATTTTGTTTAAATACTAATATTAATTTCTTTTATTTCAGAAACTTTACCTTTCATATTAATAGAATTATTTTTATCTATAGTGACTGTTATTTCACCAAGTTCAAATTGAATATTTAATATATTTTGCACCAATTTCTTTTTGAAAGCAACCACTCCTGTTGCACAAGCAGCAGTTCCACAAGCCTTAGTCATTCCGGCGCCTCTTTCCCACACTTTTACTTTAATTAATTTTCTATTTTTTATTTCAGCAAAAGTTACATTGCATCTTTCGGGAAACAAAGTATGTATTTCCAATTCAGGACCTAATTTTGATAGATCATAATCTTCAAGTTTGCTTACAAAAAAAATTAAATGAGGATTTCCTACGCTCAACGCATATCCCCCTTTCAGGCTAAATCCATTTCGATCAAAAATAGTAATTCCTAAATTTGTGTTGTCAATTTCTTTACTTAGAGGGATTTCTTTCCAATTAAATTTTGGAGTTCCAATATTTGTCTCAACTATTTTGTTTTCTGATATTTTTGATTTTAATATTCCACTTAAAGTCTTAAATTTAATCTCTTTCTTATTTTTTTCTTTCGAAATCAAATAAGCTATACATCTTGTGCCGTTGCCACATGCAGACGATCTTCCTCCATCTGAATTATAAAAATCTAATTTTGCATCATAATTATCACTTTTATTAATAAAAATTAATTGATCACAACCTACAAAATTTCTATTAGCAATTCTTACAATTTGATCTTTATTTAGTTGAATAACTTTTTCTC
>AZHR01000050.1 GCA_000504625.1 alpha proteobacterium SCGC AAA240-E13 | reverse complement strand
CAATGTGGCTGATCATCCTCTCAAATCAGCTATTGATCACAGTCTTGGTGAGCTATTACCTCACCAACTAACTAATCAAGTGCAGGCTCATCCATCGGTGCATAAAGCTTTCTCTGTTAAGACTTATCTGGTATTAGCACAAGTTTCCTCGTGTTATTCCAGGCCGAAGGGCAGATACCCACATGTTACTCACCCGTTTGCCACTCAGTATTGCTACTTCGTTCGACTTGCATGTGTTAGGCGTGCCGCCAGCGTACGTTCTGAGCCATGATCAAACTCTCAAGTTTAATAACGGCGCACACTAGCTTCATATAAATAATAATTAAACTATTTATACTTTTTGAAGTGTGTACGACAAAATTTGGTAACCTTAACCGTCCACACTTCTCTTCTTAAATATTTACAAAATCAAAGAGCTAAAAACAGCAGTGCAAACCACTCCTGCTTTAATTTCCCAACATAAATACAGATTGAGAGCGTTGCTTATAGTCTAATAGTGAAATAAATCAAGCGCTAAGAAATTTGTAATTTAACTTAAAAAACCTTGATTTTACTGGTAATATTTATAATCAAAATAATAATGTAATCTAATATAGTTAAATAATTTACGTAATGATTTATTCAATTCAACCAAGAATATATGCAAAATTAAAAGGGTCGTCATATGCTATCATAACCTTAATTTTAATATCATTTATTTTTTTTGTTACTAAATATAACGAAACATCAAGTCAAAAAAGAGAGGAAACTTTTGGTAGAATTCTAAAAAATAATTATTTTTTAGAATCTAGTAAATTTATATTTCGAAAAATCAACTCTCCTTATTTGAACGTTGTACATGAAATAAAAAATGGTGAAAATTTAAATAGTGTTTTTAAAAGTTATAATATTAATGAAAAAGATATTTCTAAAGCAAATAATGAACTAAAAAAGTTTATTAAGCCAAGTAAATTAAAAATGGGTACGATTTTAGATTTAGTAATTAAGAAAAACATATCAAATGTTCCAAATTTGATAAGTCTAAATCTACCTATTTCTAAATCAATAAATATTAATTTAACTAGGGATGCAAATGAAGAACTTGTTGCAAAAAAAATAATTACACAGCTATTTAAAAAAATAGCTTTTTCCGAAGGTATTATTCAAAAGAGCCTTTATGCCTCGGCAATAAAAAATAATGTGGATCCGAATATAATTATAGAATTTGCAAGAATATATGGATTTGAAATTGATTTTCAAAGAGATATTAGAAAAAATGATACATTTCAAATTCTTTATAAAACTTTTGTGGATGAGGACGGTGAATGGTATTCCAATGGTGAAATTATTTATGCTTATATGCATTTCCATAATAGAGATGTTGCGCTGTATAAATATAAAACCGATAAACTTTTTGGATACTTTGATATTAATGGAAAAAGCGTAGAAAAAGCGTTAATGAAAACTCCTATCAATGGGGCAAGACTTTCTTCACCTTTTGGAATGAGAAAACATCCTATACTTGGTTTTAATAAAAAGCATGGAGGTACAGATTTTGCTGCAAAAAAAAGTACTCCAGTAATAGCTTCGGGAACCGGAACAGTAATCAAAGCCCAATGGTGTGGAGGTGGAGGGAACTGCATCAAAATAAAACACAATTCTACTTACTCAACTGTCTATGCGCATCTTTCAAAATTTGCTAACAAAATTAAATCTGGAACAAAAGTCAAACAGGGACAAATTATCGGATATGTTGGATCTACGGGACTATCTACTGGTCCACATTTACATTATGAAGTGCATGTAAATGGGAAAAAAGTTAATTCTCAAAAATTGAACTTACCATCTGGAATAATATTAAAAGGTAAAGATAGAAAAAATTTTGAAATTCAAAGAATTAAAACAGATGTTTTGTTAGCTGAAACAATATCAATAAAAAATTAGATTTTAGTTTCCTCATTAGTTTGTTTTTGTTGCGAAGAAGAGTTTGTTTCATCCTCATTAATTATTTTATCGCCAGAACTTCGGTCCAATACGGCATTATCTAAATGCGTTTTTGAATTATTTTGAATTGAATTTCTATTTTCAATGACTCTTAAAAAGTGATCTGCATGTTGATAATAACTTTCGGATAAAATTTTATCTCCACTTGAAAATGCCTCTTTTGCAAGATTATTATATTGTTCTAATAACTTTTCCGCATTATAGCCATTTCCTCTAAAAAATTTTCTTTGAAAATTGTTTAAAGTGTTACTGGTAGCTCCAATACTTAAATCTTTGGAACCATTTCTTCTAAACCCCTTATCGTTACTTCTAAATCTTTTTCTTCTTGGTTTATGATATTGATATCTCATTAAATTTTCTAGATTTATTAATTAATCATAACTAAATTAAATTTATTTTGTCAAAATAAATAACGTTATCCTTTGATTTAAATTACTTTTGTGCTCATTATGCAACGAATAGTTTTTGTATAATCAAAAAATTTTTCAGCTAATTTAAAGCCATTTTTAGTTAGCATAGATGAAACCTGGCTTGATTGCTCATTTCCAATTTCTATAAACAAACATCCTGTATTTTTTAATAACTTTTTTGCTCTAATTATAACTTTACCTATTGCTTCAAGTCCACCACTTCCACCATCTAATGCTATCCTTGGTTCAAACTTTTTTACATCTTCACTTAAACAATTTATTCTATGTGAACAAATATAAGGTGGATTAGAAACAACGACATCATAATTTCCAAAGTTAAAATTGTCAACATCACAATGTACAAATTTAGTTCTTCTTAATAAATGAAGTTTTTTTGAATTTTTTCTCGCGATATTAAGTGCTTTAAATGATTTATCTATTCCAACACCATAAGATTTTTTTAATTCTTTT
>AZHR01000049.1 GCA_000504625.1 alpha proteobacterium SCGC AAA240-E13 | reverse complement strand
GCACCATCTTTATCAAGAATTTCTTTCAAATTAAATGGATTAACGTTTTCTAAACATGCGACATTAACCATATGCATATTAGGATTGGTACGTGGATTGTGGTGGGTATAAATCCCACAAACCGAACAAAAATAATGTTTAGCGGTTTTGGTATGAAATTGATAAAGTTTAAGAAGTTCCTTACCTTTAACTATTTTGAGATCATCAGAACCAACAATGGCCATTATAGAACTGTGTCTCTTACAAAATGAACAGTTGCATCTAATAAGATTTTTTAAACCATCTGGCAAAGATACTTCGATTTCTACTCCGCCACAGTGACATGTTAATTTTTTCATTTATTTTATTTTTAATTTGAATTCTTTATCACGATTTTTATATCGTAGTAATAGTTATCCACACCACAGCTAGATCTATTTTGAATGTTCATGTTTTGATTCTTTTGTGATTCTAGTTTGGACTCAAAATACAACCTTGTTGACTACATACAAAATATATAATAGAACAAAACAAGAACATTATGAAATCACTAATACCTTTTTACTTACAAAAAGCAGGAGCAGGTTTTCCTTCACCGGTAACCGATTATACCGAAGAAGATATTGATTTAAACGCTCATTTAATAAAAAACGCGCCAGCAACATTTATTATCAGAGCCCAAGGAAAATCAATGTTAAATATTGGGATATACGATGGAGATCTTCTCATAGTAGACAGAAGTTTAAAACCTAAAAATTTTTCAACCGTAATTGCAAGTGTAAATGATGATCTTGTAGTAAAAAATTTTATAAAGGAAAAAAATCTACAATTTCTTTCTTCTGGATCTAAAAACTCAAAAGACAAAATTGTTTTAGATCTGAATTCAAATATTTTTATTTGGGGTGTTGTAACCTATGCTATCCATTCATTATACTAAAAAAATAGCATTGATTGATTGTAATTCTTTTTATGTATCTTGTGAAAGACTATTTAAACCTTCAATTAGAAAAAAACCTGTAATAGTTCTTTCCAGCAATGATGGATGTATTATTTCGAGATCTTCTGAAGCTAAAGCTATTGGTATAAAAATGGGAGAACCTTATTTTAAAGCTAAAAAAATGATCACTGAAAATAATGTTTGTGTATTCTCATCTAATTATTCTTTGTATGGAGATATATCAAGGAGAGTTATGAAAACCTTAAAACATTTTGTTCCAGAAATAGAAATTTATTCCATAGATGAAGCTTTTTTAAACTTATCAGATGTACCCGACGATGAAGTCTTAAAATTCGGAAAAAAAATTAGAGATACTGTACTGCAATGGATTGGAATACCAACTAGCATTGGTATCGCAACAACCAAGACACTAAGTAAAATTGCAAATCATATAGCCAAAAAAGAAAAGTCGGGAATCGTAAGTTTGATTAATAAAAAAAATATTGATCAAATTTTAGAAAAAATAGAAATTAAAGAAGTATGGGGAGTGGGTCGCCAATTGTCTAAATTTTATGTTAGCAATGGAATCTTTAATGCCAATCAATTAAAAAATATATCTAACAATTGGATAAAAAAAAGTTCGAATGTCTTAGGTTCTAGAACAGCAATGGAATTAAGAGGTACTTCTTGTATTTCTTTAGAAATTACTCAATTAAAAAGAAAAAGTTGTTGTGTATCAAGATCATTTGGTACAAAAGTGGAAAGATTCCAAGAATTGAAAGAATCTATAACAAACCATTGTTTAAATGCTGCTGAAAAGATAAGATCTGAATCTCTATTGGCTAAATCAGTAACTATATTCATAAGAACCAGTCCTTTTCAAAAAACAAAAATATATTACTCCAATTCGAGAACCATAGATTTTCCAATCGCTACGGAAAATAGTATTGAGATAGTAAAAAATGCAATTCTTGGATTAAAATCAATTTTCAAAAAAGGTTATAAATATCAGAAATCAGGAGTTATTCTTTTGGGTCTGTGTGAATCAAAATACCACAACAATAATTTATTTTTTTCAACAAAAGATGAAAAGATAAAAAATTTAATGAAATCTATTGATTACACAAATTTCAGATATGGACATTCTACGTTAAGTTTGGCTGTTGTTATATCAAAAAAAAAATGGAAAACAAAAAAAAAATACTTTTCTAAAATTGATACATCTAACTTGGCCTATTTGCCAACTATAAAGGTTATTTAAAATTATCAATACTTGAAATATTATTCAAAGATTGCTTAAATTGATTTAAATTTTCACGATTTGAAAGCCAAGTGACTGACAACAACAAAATCACAATTAGCAATACAGGTAAAAAAGTAATTAAAGAAAAAGATTGAGAAATTGCCAGCAAATATACGAACAAAAAAATAAATGATCGTAAAAAAACTGTACTTTTAAAAACTGCAATTATGGAAAAAGAGTGAATTAGAAGTTTAAAAAAACTCATTTTAGAAGGACCGTAATACCTCAAACCTCTAATAGAAGATATGGGAATTTTGTCTGGAATTAACTTAGTTAATGATCCTGAAAAGCTATTCCAAGTTGATGGTTCTTCAATCATTTTAGCTATTGTGTCTCTAGGCAAGCAACTATAATTTCCAAACTTTACAAGATGTCCAGTGAATATATAAGTTAAATACTTATGAATTTGATAACAAAATTGAAACATTAATCCCTCAGATCTCTTAACTCTTTCTGCTACGATTGTTTTGTTGGGATATTCTTTTGATTTATTAAAAAGCAAATTCAATTCCTCAGGTCTGTCTTCACCGTCTGCATCCATAAGTATTGCGTAATCAAAATTTTCTTTATCAATAATAAACTTTAAACCAGTTGCAAAGCATCTAGCATGACCCTGATTTTTTTTAATATTAATAATTTTGATAGATATAATTTTTTTAAAATTAAAATGTTCAATTATTCTTTCTTCTGTAGAAGCATCATTAACAATTAAAACGGATACTTCTGATTCCCATTTAATAATTTGTAGATCAATTTCTTTTAATAACTTGGAGACTGATTT
>AZHR01000048.1 GCA_000504625.1 alpha proteobacterium SCGC AAA240-E13 | reverse complement strand
GATCCGATTGTAACGGTTCCATGTCCTGCTCTTTCAATTACACAATTACCTTCACATAAACGATCTTGTGGACAAATGCTTCCACAAACCTCGGGCATATTATTTGTGCTGTGAACTAATTCATGAGCTTCTTGAAGCCTACCTTCGGCAGTCAGCTTCAACCAATCAGGAATATTGTTGTGTAAAGGACAATGAACTTGGCAAAAAGGAACCCCACATTGCGAACATCTGCTAGATTGTTCTTTTGCTTTCTCATGAATGAATGCATCATATATTTCTTTAAAATCTTTAGTTCTTGCACCACCGGTTCTTTTGGATGGCATTTGCATGCCTACGTGTACAAATTTAAGCATTTCATCTGGCATAATATTTTTCTTATAAACGCTTACTTTTATACCAATAAAAATAAGGCTAAAAGGCTTTTTAGGACATAAAAACTGACCTATATTTTGAAAAACCCAGTAAATAAGTGATTTATTTTGCATATCTGCTATGCAATACTATTTTAAATGCTTTCTACAGTTGAAATTTTAATTCTAGCAATGATTCAAGGTATTTCGGAATTTTTGCCAGTTAGTTCTACTGCCCACCTTGTATTATTTTCACAGTACTACGAATTCAGCAATCAAAACTTATTAATTGATATTAGTTTACATCTTGGATCTTTAATCGCGATTATATTTTATTTTAGAAAAGATTTATTTAATTTTGTTCAAAACAAAAGTTTTTTAATCAAAATTTTATTAGGAACTATTCCAATAATTCCTGTTGGTTACATTCTTTACCAAACAGGATTAATTAATAGTTTAAGAAGCTTGGAAGTTATTGGATGGATGAGTTTAATATTTGGTATCTTATTATATATTAGTGACAAGTCCAAAATCACAAAAAAAATTGATATAGAATTTACTAACAGATCAGCAATCATCATTGGTTTATTTCAAATACTAGCTTTAATACCTGGGGTAAGCAGATCAGGTATTACTATTACATCAGGAAGACTCTTGGGATTTAGTAGGTTTGACTCAGCTAAAATTTCATTCTTCCTTTCAATCCCTACTTTAGGAGCAGCTAGTCTTTTAGGAATTTACAATATCTATAAAGAAGATAGCGCTGAACTCAACTTTTTAGCAATCATCGCTGTTATATTTTCTTTTATATTTTCATATTTTACAATTGCACTTTTCCTAAATTTTATTAAAAAATTTAGTCTGAACATTTTTATAATTTATAGAATAATACTATCTTTATTTTTGTTAGCTGTAGTTTATTTATAACTTATTTTTTTCGTAAATTGGCGCAAGCTGAGATAATAAAACACCACCAAGTATCAATGTGCAACCTATCATATTATTTAAACCTAAAAATTGATTTAAAATTATCCATGCAGCAATTGCTGCAAAAACACCTTCAAGTGACATTACAATTGCAGCAGGAGCTGGTGAAATATTTCTCTGGCCGAAAATTTGTAAAGCAAACGCAGCTCCTCCAGATAGAATACCCGCATACATAATTTCAAGAGTTTCTAATTTAATTTTAGAAATATCTATTTCTTCAAACATAATTGCTAATATAAAAGATAATGTTGCAACTACCAGATTTTGTAATAAGGCAATGAAAAAAGGTAAATCAAAATGCTCTATTATTTTTCCTATATAAATAATGTGAAGTGCCCAAAATAAAGCCCCAATTAATACTAAACTATCTCCAAACCTAATAGTGGCATTGCTAATGTCGCTTAAAAGGTAGCCCCCAATGACACATGCCAATACGGATGGCCATATAGACCAATGTAATTTCTTGGAAAATAAGAAACAAACAATGATTGGAACCATTGGTACATAAAAAATAGTGAAAAAAGCAGAATTAGCAACATCAGTATAAAGCAATGAAACTTGCTGGAATACAGTTCCCAGAAATAAAAATATTCCAATAATTATTATAAGTTTGGAAAATTTATTTGGTTTAATTTTTATTTGTTCATATATTTTTTTTTTCTCTAATAATAAAACAAGTGGAGAAACAGTCAAAAAACCTACAAAAAATCTAACAGAGTTAAAAGTGAACGGACCTATATTATCCATGCCCGTATCTTGGGCAATAAATGTCGTTCCCCAAATAAAGCTGCAAACAATCAAACAAATAAGCGATATTGTTTTTTTCATTGAGTAATGACTATACCGCTAATTTATAAGCAAAATCTTTTCCTAAACTTTCTTTTAAATGTACACAAAAGCGAGCGCCTTCAGCACCATCAATGATTCTGTGATCATAAGATAATGAAAGTGGAAGCATTATTCTGTTTTTGTATTTACCATTTACAAATACTTGTTTCATTTCAGCTCTACCAATACCAAGAATGGCTACTTCAGGTTGGTTAATGATTGGAGTAAAAAAGCTTCCTCCAATATTTCCTAAGTTCGAAATTGTAATTGATCCACCAAAAAATTCTTTTTTATCAATTTTTAAATTTTTACAGGCTTCGCTTACTCTTTTTAAATCTGAACTAATTGCATTTATATCTTTTTTATCTACATCTCTGATTTTGGGAACCATTAAGCCATGGCGAGTATCAACTGCTATACCGATATGAAAATATTTTTTTAAAATTATTTTCCCATTTTCAATATCTAAAGATGAATTGAAAATTGGAAAATCAATTAATGCTTTAACTAGAGCTCTTATAGTAAATGCTAATGGTGTAGTTTTTATTTTTTCACCAGTATGAATATCTCTCAATGAAGTTCTAAATTCTTCCATTTCTGTAATATCTGCTTCATCATGGTGTGTGACGTGAGGAATCTCATTCCACGATTTTATCAAATGCGCTCCAGCTATTTTTTTTATTCTAGGAATTTGTTGGATATCAATTTTTCCGAATTTCGAATGATCATATTCTTGAGTTACTATAGCTTGTTTTTTTGGAACTTTTTCAGAAAGAGATACTTTTATAAAAGATCTTATATCGTCTTCAGAAACTCTTCCTTCTCTCTGTGAACCATGTATTTGATGTATGTCAGCTCCTAGCTCTCGTGCAAATTTTCTTGCTTTTGGACTTGCGCTAATGATGGGTTGTGTGAGAACTGCAGTAAGACAAAATGCAAAATCAATAAAATGTTTGTACAGAAGGGATAGAGAAA
>AZHR01000047.1 GCA_000504625.1 alpha proteobacterium SCGC AAA240-E13 | reverse complement strand
TCTGAAATGTTAGCAGGAGATAATACCAATTTAAATCTTGAACCTTATAGTTCCTTAAGATTTAGTTAAGTAAAATGAATAAAAATATAAAAATACTCATTACCGGAACCAATGGATATATTGACAGTTATTTATTTCATTTTTTAAAAGGAAAATTTAAAGTTAATGACTTTGATTAAATTTCTTGAAAGAAAAATTCACCGAGGATTTCACGGACTTATCTATAAACATATAAATATTTATAGATTCACGCTTATTGTTTATAGATATATGAATTTTTTTAATTTATTGCCACCCCATGAAGAAGATATTTATGGTTTAAAATATTTAAACTTAAATGAAAAAGACGATTTTATAGATGTTGGGGCTAGCGATGGAGTATTTTTCAAAGGTGTTAAATCTATCGGTATTAAGAATAAATTCATTGCCTTTGAACCCTTAAGAGCAAAACATTTTTTATCTAAAATTAAAAAAAAAAATAAAAATTTTAAATATTATGAAATTGCTTTAGGTAATAGGAAAGGAGCGCTTACACTTTATATGCCCCATTATAATGACTGGCGCTTGTATAATTGGTCATCTCATTCAATATGTGAAATCAAACATCTTCTGAAATTAAGAAATTTTAACATCAATTTAGAAAAAATGAGTTTTAAAAAAATAAAAATAAAACAAAGAAAATTAGATTCTTTTAAATTAAGACCCACACTTATAAAAATCGATGTTGAAGGTTATGAAAATAAAGTTTTATTAGGAGCAATGAAAACTATTAAAAAATATAAACCGGTAATTTATGTTGAAAATAATGTAATAAAAGGAAAATATAATACGGTAATTTTTTTCAAAAAAAAATTATTAAAATTTGGTTATAAACCTTATATATTTAAATTTGAACAGAAATCATTTTTAAAATTTAATAAAAAAAATATTAAAGGAAGATTTTTTACTCACAACGTATTTTTTATAACAAAAAAACATTTTATAATTAATTAAATAGCAGCGGAAAGTAGTTGCCCTAAATAAATGCAAAAGATAGAAAAATTGGAAATAAACACAAACCCTTAATTACCACTGAATTAGGCATAAGTCATGGAGGGTTTCTTGAACATTCTACAAATTACCTTTTTTTTTATCAATAATATATCCTTTGCCTTTATGTTACTAAAAATGCCAACAAGGAAGTTTTTTGAAAAGTGTCGTATTCTCTAGTATAAGGACCATGGAACGAATAACAAAACGCCCTACTTTGTTTTGTGAATATTTGAAAGTTTGATTATGTATAAAAAATTTATTTGATAAAAAATTAGATAATGATTCTGTATTTGATGAATTATTAAATTTCTTAACCTGATGCTCTCTGTTATTACAGCGATTATAGATTTACCATATACACAGTTTTTTTTAAACTGTGTAAGGTACTTTTAAATAAAAATTTGTTATATTGTAATAAAGAATGTTAGGCAAAATTAAATTTTCGTTTTTAAACTACAACAAACATGAATTTTTAAACCCACTTTTATTAGCTTTTCTAGTATATTTTATTTATTCTTACTTTCTAAAATTAAATTATATTCTAGAGGGTGATAGAGGTGAAATAGTTTACCTATCGGATTCTTTACTTTTACTGGAAGGCATAAGTCCCGCACATTCTCAGTCTCCATCAGGAATTTCCACATGGCTTGGCAGTGTGGTTGTGTTAATTGATTTTATTGTCAATAATTTTTCATTTCATAGCATAGAGTCACTTTTTAATAATTTTGATTTAACTATTTTCAAACATTATCAGAATCTTACATATATAAAAATTTCATTATTTGTATTAAACAGTTTTCTGCTAATTTATTTATATTTTTTAGACAAGAGAAAAATTCTTTTTCTATGTTTTTTTGTTATTTTTTTATTACCAGTAACATATCATATTACCTTTTCTGGAAAACCTAATTTTTTGGGTGCAGTTTTTTTTCTTATTGCTTTAACTTTAACTAATAAAAATAAATTTTTATCATTAATTTTTTACGCTTTGGCAGTTTCAGAAAAGTGGGACTTTCTTTTATTAATTAATTTTATATGTTTAAATGATAATAAAATTTCTTTTAAAAATTATTTAACTGTTTTTGTCATTTTCTTTGCCGTTAGCCCTTGGTTTAGTTTGGCTTTAATACAAAACGTAAAGGTGTTGTCCTCATATATCATTATTTCTAATAATCCAGCTAACAATAATTTGCTTTTAATTTTAAATTACATTTCACTTATTGGATATCTAATGATTAATTTTACTTATAGTTTTTTTAGAAATCATAAAGTAAAAAAAGTATACCTTTTATTATTAATATTATTTATTTTACTATTGAGTGTGACAGAAAAAGTTCCAGTAAGATGGTTAATGCCAGGTATTATTGTTTTGGTTTATGAATTGCATTTTTATTTATTAAAAAAAGAGCAACTTAGTAAAATCGGTTTAATATTGGCTGTTTTTTTATTATTAACCAACTTTAATATGCAAAAGTTTTTATCAGATGATCAAATGTTAAAAAGAGAAATTAATAGTTCTTACAAAAATGTGATTGCAAGACCTTTGCTAGTAGAAAAATTAAACTTTAAAAATTATAATCAATTATTTGGTAGCTATCTAGGAAAGCCTAATATTAAGAACATTAATTTCTTTAAAAATGATAATGCGCCACTCGCTTTTGGAAAAAGTGGAAACATTGAATTCCGTTTTCATAGACGATATGAATTTCTTGCAAAATATAATTCTGATAATTTGCCAAATAAATATATCTTTGGGGTATCAGGTTTATGGAAAGATAAATACGAATGGTGTAGCATTTTAAATAAAAAAGACTCAGTAATAATAATACCTCAATATAATAATAGACTTCCGTACATAAGCTATTGCGAAGATATTAATTAACTTATTATTTATCCATGAATGGTAAAGTTAAAATAATTATTACCGGAGCCAGTGGTTATATTGGCAGTTGTTTATTTCAATTTTTAAAACGAAAATTTGAAGTTATTGGATTTGATGAAGAGACGACATTTAATAATAAAATTTATAAATGAGATATATTAAATACTAAAAAATTCGATCAAATATTAATGAAAGAAAAACCCGAAGCAGTAGGAACAGTAGAGTTTGGGGGGACTGGATAATCCATTAAATAAAAAGAGAATTCCTAACCTTGTAAATAATGCAAAATATTTATTTCCAGAATTATCCGAGCATCAAGATGAATG
>AZHR01000046.1 GCA_000504625.1 alpha proteobacterium SCGC AAA240-E13 | reverse complement strand
TATCCTTATCCTAAAACCGCTTTGGCAGAATACAGTCTGCAAAATGGATATTTGACTAAAGAAGATTATGATAAAATTAAAGAAGGCTACGGTTCTTATCATACAAGTTGCTGGTTAAATCTTCCATATAAGGATGAAGTTTATAAACATAATGCTATGTTACCTGTTTGGAATGTGACGCCTAAATTTCTCAAGCCTTTGTTTAAGAAAATTTTAAAATTAAAATACGGTTTTATTCATAAGTTAATCTATATACTTTCAGTTCCATTGATCGACTTTGAAGAATTTATAATAAGAGTTAAGGATATGCCAAGAATGATTTTCCAGACCAGAAGAGCACTAACAATAGATGACTGGGATAAGTTATACGAGGATGTATTTATTTCATCATCACAAACGAAATTAAAAGAAGCAGAAGTAAAAGTGACTTCAGAGTTCAAAAAAGAAGATAATATAGCTGATATTGCAATAGTTGCTAAGAAAAAAGCTGAGGAAGCTCTCAAAGAAAAACGTAGAAAAGATCATTTCTTTCATGGTGAAATCAATTTTCCACAATAAGTCTAAGTTTCAAAATCTAAAAAAAAAGTAATTTAAAAAAAAGAAAAAATGTTAATTCGATTAAATGTCATTGATAGGGAAGGAAAAAAGACAGAAATAGATGCTGAAGAAGGTACAACTATTCGTGAAGCAGTAATGAATAAAATAGCACCCGGTAATTATGGTCTTTGTGAAGGAAATTGTATTTGTAGTACTTGCCATGTTTACGTTGATGAAGAAGATTTTAATAAACTTAAAGCACCAGAATCTAATGAAATTGAGACTTTAGATACCTCCAATGCAAAACTAACTGTACATTCTAGACTTAGTTGCCAAATTGAACTTAAAAAAGAATATAATAATATTACAGTAACAATCGCCTAAAATTAAATTATAAATTTAATTATTTTTATTAAATGAATTTTTTTTAAATAATATTACAATCGCTTTTTTTTAAATTTAAATATATATCTAAATATTTGGAATTTTTTAGTTTACAATAATTTTTTTTGTTAATATTGGAATATTTAGTAATTTGGGTATTTTTTTCCAGAATAATCATGTCTGGACTTTCAATATATGAATTATCAGCATCATTGAATAATCTTATTAGTCTATCAGTTTGTTCTTTGGGAAGAACAAGTTGTTGTGTGTGCAAAGGTGAAGAATTTTTTATAAATGTTAGAATTTCATTTTCAAAATTTTTAGAATTTTTGTATGTAATTAGAGAATTGGCTTGATATGTGTATGAAGAAAAATACATAAAATAATCATTTCTGTATCTCCAACCTGCTTTTTTATTTTTGATAATATTGCTAAAGTTATTTTTTGAAATATTTAAAAATTTGAGATTATTGATAAAGTTTAACTCATGTTCATTAGTTTTTAGAGAAGTGAATAGTGAATGAACTGTGGACAATTGATTGTTTCCCAATAGTATCCACCAAACCTGAATTTTACTGTTAAAAGTTAAAATATTATTAATATTTTTTTTATTTTTATTTAAGTATTTATACAAAATATTCATATCATTTCTAAAATCATAAATAATATTTTGTTTATAATTTAAAAAATAATTAAAATTATAAACCAGAGGTATCAAAAATATTAATGATAAAAAATAATATTTATTTTTTAACATAAAAATGTGGTAGTGATAATTGTTAGTATTTTTCAATAAAAAGGTTGCCAAAGCTAAAAAAGAAAAAATAATTGAAAGTAATATTACCAGAAATACGACGCAATTAATGAAATGATAAATTTCAGTTAAGTTCGGGCTAACTATTATAAATAAAATTGGTGCAACACAAGAACTAACAAAAAGAAGATATATAACAGTAATAGTTTTCTTACAAAAAAAGTTTTGTTTATTTAGTAAAAAAAGCAAATAAAAAGTGTTTAAAAAGAAAATTGATAAAAATTTTAAACTTAAAAATTTAAAGAAAATATATTCAATCAAAACTATTTTCTGCTCAATATTAGGGTGGAATAAACCAACTCTCAATGCATAATCTTTCTCTGACAAAATTAAAATCGTTATAAAAGGAAAAGCAAATATTAAAAAAGACGTAAAAGAAATTAAGATATTTTTTAATAAATCAAAAAAAAAATCTTTATTATTTTTTAAAATTTTATTACAGAATAATATAAAAAAAAGTATTGATAAGATTATAAAATAATAAAAAAAACTACCAAAATTTAAAGCTAAATTAACTCCAAGAAGTATAAAAAAATACTTTTCTTTTTTGTATTTATTAAATTGAATTGCTAATAATAAACCCCAAAAAAAATAAATATTAGAAATAATTGGTCTTGGAATTCTAAAACCGTATAAGTTTTGGATTATATCAAAATTAATTAAATTAATTTCTAATTTTTTAAAATATATGAAAAACTCTGGTATTAAAAAAATTACTAATGCGAATATTATAGAAATATAAATATTTATGTTTAATTCTTTAAAAATTTTATAAAAAATATATATAAAAAAAAAGAATGAAAAATATTCAACGATAATGAAACTGTATTCATTAAAAAAAAAATAAACAGCAGCATGTATTATAAAAGAATAAATTGGAAAAGGAATAATCTTCTCAGGAGTAAAATTTACTAAATAGTCAGGAATAAAATTTAAGTTTGATAAATTAAAGATAAATGGAAAATATAGATGATCTTCTAAATCAAAAATAACTTTATTAATTAATGGTTCATTAGGAAATAAAGAATAAATAATTAACCATCTAATTGAAATCAAAGTTATGGTTAATATTGTTAATAAAATAATTGGATTAACTTTTGGTTTATTTTTTATAACTCCATTATCCATTTTTATTTAAGAATATAATTAATTACAGATGAAATATAATTAATATCTTTTTTTGCCAATTTTAAATATGAAGGTAAATATAATCCGTATCTTGCTAGATAAGAAGAATTTGGAAAATTTTCACTTTTAAATATTTTCATTTTTTTAAAAATGTTTTGTTCATGCATTGGCCAAAAAAAAGGTCTTGTATTAATACCGTATTTTTCAAGTTTTTTTGAAAGCATAGAAGCTGTAATTTTTTTTTTTTTAATTACTATCCCAACTACCCAATAAATATTTTTTGAAACTTCATTTGAAGGTGGTAGTATTTGTATATTAGGATTTTGATATAATTTTTTGTAATAATAACTGCCAATTTCCATTTTTTTTTTTACTACATTCTTTATATTTTGAAGTTGGCTCAATCCTAAGGCAGCTTGTATATTTGTCATTCTGTAATTCCAACCTATGTCTTCATGATTAAATCTATTAAATTTACCAAAGCATAGATTCCTTAAAGATTTACATTTTGTATATATTCGATTGCTATTCATAGATAACATGCCTCCTTCACCGGTAGTGAGTTGTTTATTAGCATAAAAACTAAAAGTACTGATATCTCCAAAACTTCCACACTTTTTATTTTTATAACTTATGCCAAGAACTTCAGCAGCATCTTCTATAATAAATAAATTATATTTTTTGCAAATTTTTAGAATTTTATCCATTTCATTTGGAAATGAATAAATATGTGTAATTATTATCGCTTTTGTTTTTTTTGAAATATTTTTTTCAATATTTTCAATTTTAATATTCCAATCTTTTAAATTACAATCAATTAAAACTGGTCTTGCCCTTTGTTTTATTACTGCTAATGCATTAGAAATTATTGTGAAGTTAGGTATTAAAACTTCATCGTTTTTTTT
>AZHR01000045.1 GCA_000504625.1 alpha proteobacterium SCGC AAA240-E13 | reverse complement strand
CTTTTTTTATTTAAATTATTATTAATCATCAAAATTTATTTTTTTGTCTAAAATATATTTAGGTCTTTTCTTAACTTCATCATAGATTCGTCCAACATATTCACCTAATAAACCTAAACCTAATAATTGAACCCCAGCAAAAAAACTTATTAATATTACTGTTGTGGTTAAACCTAATGTTAAATTAATACCTAAAATTTTTTGAAAAAAATACCATATACCTAGGAAGAAGCTAAAGAATGCAATAACAAAACCTATAACGGACATATAAAATAAAGGACGAGAACTAAAACCAATCAATCCGTTAATACCAATTTGCAATGATCCAAAATATTTATTGTATTTACCCTTGCCCCCGTGCCTTTGATCTCTATCGTACTCAATATAAGTTTGATTAAATCCTACAAAAGCAACCATACCTCTTAAAAATCCATGACTTTCATTTAATTCTTTTAAATGATCAATTACTCTTCTTGAAATTATTCTAAAATCCCCTGTATTTTTTGGAATATTTACGTCACTTAATTTGTTGATTAAATAATATCCAAAAGATGAAATTAATCTTTTAATAAAAGTTTCTCCTTTTCTAGATTTTCTTTTTGCATAAACGACTTCATAACCTGAAATAATTTTATTATATAATTGTTCTATTATTTCAGGTGGATCTTGCAAATCTACGTCAATTATTACACAATAAGATCCTTTGCAATTTGCTATTCCAGCAATAGTTGCTGCTGGTTGTCCAAACTGCCTAGAAAATATTAAAAGTTTTATATTTTTATTTCTTTTAATTTCTTCTAGGATTATTTTTTCAGTATTATCTGTAGATGGATCTAAAGCAAAAATAATTTCGTAAGATTTATTAATTTTATTTAAGACATTTTCGATCCTATTTAAAAATGTTTTTAAATTTTTTTCTTCATTTCTAACAGGTACAACTATTGAAATCTGCGTCATATATTCCCTCAAACTTTTAGTCTATATATCATAAAATCTGAGATAATTATGAAATTTAATTTAAAGAAAAATTGTTGATTTAAGAAATATAAGATCTATTATGTTTTTCTTACTCTTTTTTTTTTAATTTATATAATATTAATATAATATAGATCCTAGATTTAGAATTGTATGTTTTTTAAAAATAAAAAAGAACCTTCAAAAAATAGATTAATTAATAGAGCATTCTCATCTAAAGAAAATTATATTGATATAATGTTTTTATTTCCACCCACCTCTACTGGATCAGATTATGCCCATAGATATGGAAAAAAAGATTTGGGTGATCTCAAAGGTGACTTGATCCCTTTAGGAATTGCATCTCTTGCTGCCTATTTGAGAGAATATGGATTTGGAGTTGCTGCATTGGACTGCATTGCATTAGAATTAACCCATGAAGATATTATTAAAATTATAAGAGAACGAAAACCACGATCTATTGGCATATCAGCAACTACCTATGCTCTTCCTGCCTCTACTACATTAGCAGAAAGATTACGTAATGAATTTCCAAATTTATTAATTATTTTGGGAGGAGCTCATGCAAACGTGGCTGCAATGGATGCTGCTAAAAATATTCCTTCCATCGATATTGTATCATACCATCCAGAAGGTGAAACAGTAATTCACGATATTTTAAAAAAATTTTCAGATCATAATTTTAATCGTGAAACTCTCTTAAACGATATAGATTCTATGAAAGACGTAAAAGGGATTATTTTTAGAAATAAAAACGAAATTATAAAAAATTTACCTGGTGATATAATCAAAGATCTTGATTTTTTGCCGTTACCTGCAAGAGATTTATTCCCTATTGAGAGGTATGTTCCTCTACCCAATCAATATAAAAAATTACCTATGACCAACATGGTTGTAATTAGAGGTTGCCCTTATGTATGTACTTTTTGTGATCAAGCTGCCACTACTGCTAGAAGAAGAAGCCCACATAAAGTTATAGAAGAAATAAAAGATGTTGTACAAAAATATGGTGTTAAAGAAATTTCTTTTTGGGATGACACTATGAGTTACCATAAAAAATGGATGAATGAATTTTGTAATCTTTTAATTGAAGCAAAATTAGATTTAATTTGGTCTTGTTATGCCGCAGTTAATACAGTGAATCAAGAAATATTATATTTAATGAAAAAAGCTGGTTGCTGGAATATTTTTTATGGTTACGAAACTGGAGTAGCGAAATTAGCTGAAAATATTAAAACAAATAGAAAAAACAAATCTATGGAATATATGATGGAAGTTGCAAAATGGACAAAAAAAGCAGGAATCGAAGTTAGAGGTTCATTTATGATTGCTTTACCAGGAGAAACACCTGAGTTGGCAGAACAAACTATCAAAGATGCATTAAAATTGGATCCAGAATATGCTCAGTTCAGTATTGCAACTCCATATCCTGGTACTGCATTATACGATGAAATTAAAAAAGGAAAATGGGGTAGGCTGACAACTGAAGACTTTACAGAATATCAGGGATGGAATGTAGTTTTTTTACCAGAAGGATACAAAAATAAAGAAGAAGTTTTAAAAATGAGTCGTAAGGCTTTTAAAGCTTTTTATTTGAGGCCAAGTTATATAATAAAAGCAGTGTTAAATATTAGAAGCTTAGAAGATATCAAAAGATATATAAAAGGTTTTAAGGCTTTGGTTAAAGGATTTGTTTAGTATTTAATAAAAATTTAATATTTTTAAAAAAAATGATATAAAAAGTTTGTATTAGTTTGTGGAGAGGTGGGTGAGAGGCTGAAACCACGAGTTTGCTAAATTCGCATACCTTATGGGTATCGAGGGTTCGAATCCCTCCCTCTCCGCCATACATAATTAATAATGAGGTTTATCAATAAAGTAATCGATAATTTTTATTGGTTTTTTTGCTAACATATATTTATAAACATTTATATTTTCCAGTACCCTTTGAACATAATTTCGAGTTTCTCTAAATTTTATTAACTCAATCCAATCAATATAATCAATTTTTCCCTTTTGAGGATCTCCATTAATTTTTTTCCAGTACGAAACTCTTTTTGGTCCTGCATTATAAGCTGCGATTGTAAAAGGATAAGAGCCTTCATATTGTTCTAAGAGACTAGCAATGTAATAAGAGCCTAATTTTATATTATATTTAGGATCTGAAGTTAATTTTTTTTTACTGTATGGAAGCTTTGCTTGTTTGGCTACTATCTTGGCCGTATATGTCATTAATTGCATCATACCTTTAGCTCCAACATTACTGTTTGCTTCTGTGTCAAACTCACTTTCTTGTCTAATGATTGCAAGGATAAGATCTTGTGACGGCATTTTTTTGTTGTTAATTATAGAGGGGACATCAATAATTGGAAAATTCAAATAATTATGAAATCTTTTTTCATAAGATGCACGTTTTGCTATTTGTATAGCAAAATCGTATCTTCCTATACTTGTTGCTAAATTACCTGCTAATATCTCGCTTCCTTTATTAATATTCGTAGAAGCTAAATGTTCAAGTAGATTTTTAGTATATTTAGTTTTATTTATTTCATGAAGTAAAATTACCAATTTTGTAAACTCGTTACGATCAAATTCTTTTTCAAGATCATTTGTTATAGTTATCTCTCTATCCATAGAAAATTCTTTATCTGGGTAGATTTTTATAAATGCTAATTGACCATAATAAGTAGTTAAATACTTCGTGGCTTCTTTAAACCATTTTTCAGAATTTTTTTTATCTTCTAGTTTTTCATATGATCTGCCAAGCCAATATGCACCTCTCGATAAACTTATCGGATAACCTACATTTGCATAAAAATTGTGAAAATGTCGATTAGCTAATA
>AZHR01000044.1 GCA_000504625.1 alpha proteobacterium SCGC AAA240-E13 | reverse complement strand
ATTCTTGTGAACAATGCCGGGACAGCAATACCGGGCGGTTTCCTCTCTTACGAACTCAAAGATTTTGATGCCGTAATGAATTTAAATTTGCGGGGTCCATTCATTGCCATGCAAAGAGCCGCGCAGACTATGATTGAGAGGCAAATTGAAGGTTCGATAATCAATATGTCATCGATAAACGCCCAATTGGCAATCCCAACTATTCCAGCGTATTGCGCGTCTAAAGGCGGACTGATGCAACTTACAAAATCTGCTGCTCTTGCACTTGCCAAGTACAATATTCGTGTGAATGCTGTCGGACCGGGCTCTATAGATACAGAAATGCTTGACAGCGTGAATAATGACCCCGCTGCCATACAAACGGTCCTGTCAAGGACACCGATCAAGCGCTTAGGGAATACAAAAGAGGTGGCTGACGTCGTTGCATTTTTGGCGAGCCAAAAGGCCAGTTATATCACTGGTGAAACCATTTATGTTGACGGTGGGAGACTGGGGTTAAATTACCTTAGTTGATATGCCTTAAAGGCGACGTGCGATTGAGTGGTGAAAAAATAACAACCCAAGTTTAATCACTTTAACAACTTGCTGCGCTACTGCTTACGCACAATCATCTGACACAAGCTTTTAAGCTTCTGTTGCAGTCACGGAAATAGGCCTTGTAAAGTATTGAATATACAGCGCCTGATCACCAATTCCCCAAAAGTAAGTTGGCAACCGTTACATATGGAGTGTTCCAAATGAGCAACATTTTTCATCTCGCCATCCCTGCTGGCTCTTTAAGCAAAACACTGCCGTTCTACACAAACATATTGGGATGTTCTCTGGGGCCATCTGAAGTGGGCCGTTGGCAGGATGTCGATTTTTGGGGTAACGAGCTGACACTGCATGAGACCACACCTCGGATGGGGAAAGGCGAGGAACGGGAGCGTCATGAAGTGGATATGGGTAAAGTCTGTGTACCTCACTTTGGCATACATCTAGAATGGGAAGCGTTTTCTAAGGTCAAAAAGTCGATAAATGAATCTGTGGGTTTTTTAGATGAACCGTACATCAGGTTCGAAGGACAGGAGACACAACAGGAAACCTTTTTTGTGGAAGACCCGAATTTCAATGTGCTTGAAATAAAGAGCATCATGGGAAGCTTCTACAAAAATCGACAGGGTTAGTTTATCGAACCCTCAGTCGTGTAACAGCCCAACTACATATACCTGTCTACCCCAAGTTGATCCCTGCACGGGGGTATCGCGACTTGTTAAATACACTCTAACTTTACAGCTAAGTGATATATCCATAGGGGATATAAAGGCACCTAAGAGTACTTATGGAAGAAGGTATAAGCCCCCCTCTTTGCTAGCACTTTCCCTGTACTAGTAACCCAAGACACAAAGCCTCTGTAAGACTCACACAGGCTGTCTAGCACTGCATGTGTAGCAATCTGGCTGCGCATAGCTAACGCCTGTCAATGACTCTCATAAAATCATAAAGAGCATGCCTGTGATGCATTTTAGCTGGGCATGTCAGTGACCCATTGGATTGACACAAAGGGCAACTGTCTGTGGTTACCTATCCTGTAACCCAATCTGTGTAGCATTATGTGTATATATACGTAGGCACCTGGGTTGGCCTATGCCTCGGCCCATTGAAATTGTCGGGGCGTGACATTCTGCTGCCGGTCACGATGCGCATCTTGATTTGACATTCTTTGGGTAGGTCTTTGATGCATCTTGACGGTGTATCTGCTGGGTGAGATTCTAGGCACAGATTCAATCAAGGGCGTTAGCTGGTACACGGGTACGGCATCAAACCCACTCAGCGGGCACAATTATCTGCATCATTTCATGTGTAACACATTGATTTATTGGCATTGTGCAATGCTTGCGAGGGTTTGTGATGTACAGAGATGTCCACCAATATGTGATGAATAGGGCTGGCATTTACTATTATGTCCGACGTATTCCAGCTGATTTGAAGCGGCACTATTCAGTCAGACCACTGTGCTTCAGCTTGCGTACCAAGTCCCATAGTCAGGCAATGAGGACGGCATCGTCTGTTCATCAAAGGCTTGAGGACTATTGGCTTGGTCTTCGTCTGCAACAGATGGACATTCCTGCCATTCATCTGGTGAAGACAGATGATGTGGAGGACACATCCCCTCTGATGATGGACGCAGTCGAGATGTATCTGTCCATCAAGTGCAAGAATGACCGGACTTTCATCCGCACTGCTCGTTGTAATGGTGAGTATGTGTCAAAGGTATTGGGTAATAGACCCATCACATTTTACTCATCATCAGAGGCTGCTCAGTTCCGTGACTGGTGCTTTGAGCAAGGCATGAACATCAACACAGTTAAGCGTGTCTTTGCCTCTATACGTTCCATCATCAACCTGACTATGCGTGAGCATGGCATAGAAGGTTGAAATGCCTTCAGTGGCACATTCATGCCTGACAGAGGAGATGCATCGACACTGCAACCTATCCCCATAGACAAATTGAGAGTCATTCAACAGCGCTGCCAGACAACTGATGATAAACCTCGTTGGTTGGTAGCACTCATAAGCGATACTGGCATGCGCCTCAGTGAGGCTGCAGGGCTTGCCAGAGAGGACATCGTAATGGATGCAGACATACCGCATGTCATCATTCGTCCACATCCTTGGAGACGCCTGAAGACCAAAGGCAGTGAGAGAACACTACCCCTTGTTGGATGCTCTTTGTGGGCAGCTGCGAGGGCTGTGGAGGCCTTACAGCACTCCCCTTACCTTTTCCCTCGTTACTGGCTGTAAGGCCAACTCAGCCAGTGCGGCACTGAACAAATGGCTAAAGCAGAACATTGGCAATGGCTATGTCATGCATAGCTTCCACCACTCAATGCGTGACAGGCTAAGAGCAGTGAACTGCCCATCAGAGATGATTGACCAAATAGGTGGTTGGTCGAAGAGGTCTGCCGGTGAAGGCTATGGAGAGGGGTTTGAGGCGGGCCAATTAAAGATTCACCCTTTCAGCATTGTGAACAGCAACGTCAACCCATGAAGTAATTGCCAATCTGTGCAATTGGCGTCGTAGAGGACACATCAGCCCCTGCAGCCTCCCTAATGGCAACGATATCTGCTCTTTCGCCAAATGTTTTGATGTAGGACGGGTCTTTCATCTCAACCAAAACATAAACCGCCGTTTCGTCGGCGTTACATCCGGCCCATAGAATTCTAGAACCAACTTCATTCATTTGGGGTTCAAGACCCTTGGCCATCTCACACCAAGTATCCCAGCCTTTTGAAATGTTAATTGTCACCAGCATAGTAACCATTCTGCGCCTCCTGTTTTCTGTTTAAGGTTTTTGAAATTCAAAGTCTCTTTTAAATATGCGAACACGATAGCAGCCAATTTACAGGTTAAGACTTAACTATAATCGTACTGAACGACGCATCTATGCGGTGCTACCTTTCCAATCAATCCTGACTTGCTAGCCTTTTCACTCATGAATTTTACCCAAATATCTTCGCAAGCCTTATAGGAATCCGCGTCTTCGTATTCCAGCCAGTTGCCGACAGTGAATTTCCCCTCTTTGTTGAAAACCCGCGTCACATAGAATTTTATCATGCCATTGGCACGCAACTCGTTTGCTAGAGCATCGGTATGCTTTTCGATGAAGACAAAGAACGCTGTCATCTCGCTTTCGTTTAGAAAATCAATCAGCGTAAAACTGGTAATAACCCCTGTAGACATCACACTTCCTCGCAAGCATTGCAATAAGCCTACGAATCAACGTGTGACACATGCTTTGTCACAATAAATGGCGCACCCGAAGGGCTGTATATACCTAGCCCATGCACCATCATCAAATACGGTG
>AZHR01000043.1 GCA_000504625.1 alpha proteobacterium SCGC AAA240-E13 | reverse complement strand
AATGAGTCAATAAAATTTATGCAATCAATTGGAATAGATAATTTAATGAAACATGAAAAGGAAATTAAAAATTATGCATTGGAAAAACTTAGAACAATTAATTCTGTAAAAATAATTGGCAATCCAAAAAATAAAGCTGGAGTGATTGCTTTTATGATACAAGGAATACATCCTCACGATATTGCTACAATTTTAGATGAAGATGGTGTTGCGATTAGAGCAGGCCATCATTGCTGTCAAATTTTGCATGAAAAATTGAATTTAGCTGCAACAGCAAGAGTTTCTATTGGTGTTTATAATAATAAAGATGATATTGATATGCTTTGTAAAGCAATTGAAAATTGTAGAAAAATATTCGATTTAAAATAATGGATTTAAAACAATTATATCAAGATATAATTTTAGATCACGGAAAAAGTCCTAGAAATTTTGGAAAGTGTGTAGGATATAATTCTGAAGCAAAAGGATATAATCCTCTTTGTGGAGATCTAGTTCAAGTTTATTTAAAATTAAATGTTGAAAAAAAAGTTGAGGATTTAACTTTTGAAGGAAATGGATGTGCTATCTCAATGGCTTCTGCCTCTATAATGACTGATTTAGTTAAAGGCAAATCCTGTGTGGTTGCAAAGAAGATAATAGATGCGTTTCTAAAAATGATAAAAAGCACTGCAGAAATGAAATCGGACGATTTAGACGATGATCAAAAAACAAAAATTATGTCTTTATCAGGAGTAAAGCAATTTCCAATGAGAGTGAAATGTGCTACTTTATCGTGGCATACACTAGTTTCAGCAATGGAAGGAAAAAAAGAAGAAGTAAATACCGAGGTAATAGATTAATGAGTGATATTAAAAATAAAGTTATAGAAGAGATCAAAAAAATTTATGATCCTGAAATTCCAGTAAACATCTATGAACTGGGTTTAATTTATAAAATAGAAGTTGACGAAACAAACAAAGTTAACGTCGATATGACATTAACCTCACCAAATTGCCCGGTTGCAGAGAGTTTGCCAAAAGAGGTTAAGGATAATATAATGAAAGTAGAAGGTGTTTCTGATGTAAACCTAAACTTAGTTTGGGAACCACCTTGGGATAAGGATAAGATGTCAGAAGCAGCTAAGTTGGAACTAAACATATGACGAAGCAAATAATTACTTTAAGCGATAATGCAGCGCAAAGAATTAAGGAAATAATGGCGAATACAAAAGATCCCTCAATTGGAGTAAGAATAGGAGTGAAATCAGGAGGTTGTGCAGGAATGTCATATGTAATGGAATATGCAAAATCTTCTAATTCGAATGACGAGGTTATAGAAGATAAGGGTGTTAAAGTATTAATTGATCCAAGTGCAGTTATGTATCTTTTAGGTACTGAAATGGATTATAAAAAAGAGGAGCTTTCTTCTACTTTTGTATTTAAAAATCCTAATGAAACAGAGCGTTGTGGATGTGGAGAGTCTTTTAAAGTTTAACTCTGTATTGCTGCACAATATACAATTGTGTATAATGCCCCATTATGCGAGACAAAAAACATCTGGTAGAACATTCTAATAAGTTAGTGGAGAAAGCCAAAGAGAAAGCGTTATTCCGAACCCAACGCAAAGCTGTTGAAGCAGGTGCTCACGGCACACTAGATTACACGATCAAAAAAGGTGTAAATAAAAATAAAATTGCTGGTGAAAAAATACTAAAAAGCAAAAAAGATTAATCTTAACAGCTGTAGTACATCTCGAACTCTATTGGGTGAGGAGTGTGTTCAAGTTTATGAATTTCTTCAAATTTTAGAGCGATGTAAGCATCTATTTGATCATCTGTAAATACACTTCCTTGTTTTAAAAAATCTCTATCTCTGTCTAAACATTCCATTGCTTCTCTTAGGGAACCACAAACTGTCGGAATTTTTTTTACTTTATTTTCCGGAAGAGCATATAAATCATCATCAAGGGGTTTGCCCGGATCAATTTTATTTTTGATACCATCTAATCCTGCCATCAACATTGCTGCGAATGTTAAATAAGGATTTCCTGCGCCATCAGGATATCTAACTTCAACTCTTGAACCTTTTTTATTGTGTGCTATCGGAATTCGACAAGTAGCAGATCTGTTTCTTGCTGAATAAACTAACAAGACCGGAGCTTCAAAACCAGGAATTAGTCTTTTATAGCTATTGGTAGTTGAATTTGAAAAAGCATTAACTGCTTTTGCATGTTTTAAGATTCCACCAATATAATACAGGGCAGTTTTTGATAATCCTGCATATTTATCACCGGCAAATAAAGGAGTATCACCTTTCCAAATTGATTGATGAGTATGCATGCCTGAACCATTGTCTCCTTTAACTGGTTTTGGCATAAACGTTGCCGTTTTGCCGAAAGAATGAGCAACCATTTGCACACCATATTTATAAAGCTGCACATTATCGGCTTGAGTAGTTAAGGTATCAAAATACATTCCCAATTCATGTTGACTTGGTGCGACTTCATGGTGATGTTTTTCAGCTTTAATGCCCATGTCTCTTAAAGCCTTTAAGAATTCACTTCTCATATCCTGAGCAGCGTCAACAGGAGGAACGGGAAAATATCCACCTTTAATGCCAGGACGATGTCCCATATTTCCGCTTTCATATTTTTTTCCGGTATTATAAGGACCTTCAGAACTATCAATGGTAAAACTAGTTTCATTCATATCATTTTTATATCGAACATCATCGAAAACAAAAATTCCGGTTCAGGCCCAAAATAAGCCTTGTTACCAATATTTGTTTTATTTAAATAAGTTTCGGCTTTTTTTGCTGTACTTCTCGGATCTCTCTCATAAGGAGTTTTATTAACTGCATCTAGAACATCAACGAAAAGAACTAAAGTGCTATGAGATGTGAACGGATCTATTATTGTTCTTTCTAAGTCTGGCTTTAATAACATGTCAGATTCGTGAATTGATTTCCATCCGGCAATCGATGAACCATCAAAGAAAACTCCCTCGTTTAGCATTTTCTCATCAACCATCTTACCGTCCATGGTTAAATGTTGAAGCTTTCCTCTTGGGTCTGTAAATCGAAGATCTACATACTCCACTTCTTTTTCCTTCATTAATTTAATAACTTTGCTTGCGCTCATCAAATTTTCCTTACATGAACTAAAAGACTTTAACAAATCACAATGAATTTCATTATGTGACTGAGATTATGTAGCAAATCTAGATTTAAAAAAAATATGCTATTATTAGATGCCAGCTATGCATAATATACAGAATTGCGATCATTGGTAGGAATAATGAATATAAGATTTATAAAAAATACACCCAAGATCTGGTTGAATAAGTTTCCTTGGAAAAAACAAAAAGATCACAAATATAGCAGAGGAAAAATTGTTATCTTGGGAAGCCTGAAACATATGACTGGGGCTACCATTCTAAGCGCTGAATCAGCATTAAGAGTCGGAACTGGTTCTGTAAAAATCCTATGTTCAAAGCAAACACTACCTATTTATTCAGCAAAGTTTCCATCCTCATTAAAAGAAGAAATAAATAATCTAAAATCTTTAAGTAGATTTATTAATAAGGAAAAATCTTCAACGTATTTAATTGGACCGGGGGCAGGTTCAAATAATTTAACAAAACAAAAAACTCGATTGATTTTAAGAAAAATAAAAAATGTAGTTGTTGATGCAGATGCTTTAACATGCTTTAAAAAAAAACCTAAAGAGCTTTATCGTTTATTGGACAAGAATAAAGTTATTACACCTCATCCAAAAGAATTTCACTCAATTTTTCCATCAATTAAAAAAAATATTGCTAATAAAGAAAAGATGATAAAAGCAATCCAGCTCACAAAAACAAATATTGTTTTGAAGGGACCAGTTACTTTAATAGGGTCATTTGATGGCAACATTATTTACAACAAACATACCTCAAGCGAATTAGCTGTAATTGGGTCTGGAGATGTACTTAGTGGGTTAATTGCAAGCTTA
>AZHR01000042.1 GCA_000504625.1 alpha proteobacterium SCGC AAA240-E13 | reverse complement strand
TAAAACTTATGAAAAATTCCCAATAGCTATAGCCACTTTAAAAAGAAAAAAATTTATCATAAACGGTGTGGTATTAGAAGGAAAAAAGGTGGCGGTAGGCAAAAATTACAGTACATACTTTTTGTTAAAATCGGTATACCCCAAAATAAATTTTATATTTACAAAAGATACGAAAGAGGCTTTAACTCTCGTAAAAAACAAAAAAGTTTTTGCCGCGGTGGATATAGAGCCGGTTTTACACTATCAGATTATTGACAACGATTTTAAAGATATAAGTATCACGGGTGTTACCGGAGTGGATTTCAATCTTCAAGTAATGGTTAGAAATGATTATAAGATACTTTTATCCATTATAAATAAAGCCATAAATACCATTACAAACGAGGAGAGAATAGCCATATATAAAAAATGGATGGGCTTAAAAAGAAAAGAGAGTGTGGATTATTCTCTTATTTGGAAAATAAGTATCATATTTTTACTTATTTTTACCACCGTTTTGATAGCCTATTTAAGGCAAAAAAAGCTTCAAAAAGAGATAATAAACCTAAACTCCACTCTCGAAGAGAGAATAAAAGAGGCGGTTGAAAAAAACAAAAGAGACCAAATTATTATGTCTCAACAATCAAGGCTTGCCCAAATGGGTGAAGTTATATCCATGATAGCGCATCAATGGAAACAGCCCTTAAACTCTCTTGCTATTTTAAACAGTACGATTGTCTCAAAATATACAAACGGCAGATTGACCTCCGAAGCGATAGAAAACTTTGACAGAGAAACAAAAAAACTCATAAAAAGAATGTCTAAAACTATAGATGATTTTAGAAATTTTTTCAAACCCGATAATAAAAAGGTTAAATTTTCACTAAAAGACTCTATACAAGATTCTGTAGAATTAATTGAACCCATATTGAGACATAATCATATAAAAATTTCACTGGATATCAAAGAGGATTCTATGGTTTTAGGTTTTCCGAATGAATTAAGCCAGTCCTTTATCAACATAATAAATAATTCCAAAGATGCATTTATGGAAAGAAAAAGAGTTTTTAATAACCAAATCGATATAAAACTATATAAAGATGACAAAAATGCAAAAATATCCATAAAAGATAATGCCGGAGGTATCCCGAAAGATATAATGGATAAAATATTTGATCCGTACTTTTCTACGAAAGAAAAAAAAGGTGGGTTCGGAATAGGTCTATATATGACAAAAATGATTATAGAAAAACATATGGAGGGGCGTATAGAGATAAGTAGCGATAAAGAGGGTACATTAACCGTAATTTCACTGAAATGTGCTGAACAATGAAGTTTTAGATAAAAACAAAAGGAGTTGAGAAATGTTGGATATATTTAAAAATGTTTTTAAAGGCAATAGTACGCCCATAAAAAAAAGTGGCAATATCTTAAAAAACATAAGTGTATTGTTCATAGATGATGATATTGATTTTTGCAAAAATGTAAAAATGCATATGGAAAAAAGGGTTGGTACGCTATTGTTTGCCAATGATAGCAACGAAGCATTAGAAATATACAACCAACATAAACCTGATATTATAGTATGTGAAATCAATATAGAAGAGATGGATGGTATTGAGTTGTCAAAAATTTTTAAATCAATATCAAAAAATATTCCTATTATTTTAATATCATACTTGAACGACATTAAAGTTTTAAAAAAAGTTATAGATGTAAAAATAGACAAATTTATATCCAAACCTATTAAAAATATCAATATTATACTTGAAGCAATAGAAAAAATGGCTTTCGAATTAAAAAACCACTACCTAAAAAGCGATATGCACTGTAAAGAGATAATTGACCCTTTAACAAAAACCTACAATCGTTATAAAATGAATGAACTTATAATATTTCAAATAAATAAAAACAAAAGATTTAAAACAATATTTTCTCTCGCACTTTTAAAACCTGATGATTTCAAAAAAATCAATGAAACGCACGGATACAAAGCAGGTGATGAAATTATTTTAAAATTAGCCGATTTTATACAGAAAAATATACGTTCCGTAGATATTTTAGGTGTTTGGTCGGAAAACATTTTTTTGATAATATTACCTCAAACTGATGAAAACGGGGCTTTAAAATTTGCTGAAAATTTGAAAAACAAGATAAATAATGCAAAATTCAATGAAGATGAAAAGATAACCGTTAGCATAGGGCTATCCGAGTTCAAAAAAGAGGATGATTTCGCTTCTATAACAAAAAGAGTCGAAGAAGCTTTAAAAAGAGCCAAAACATTTGGTTTAAATAGAATATCTTTTTAATAGCATATCTTTTCCAAATCCGATTCGTCCAAGATATCTATATCGTTTTTTTTAAAAATTTTAGCCGTGATTCCCTCTCCCTCTATCAGTCGAGAGCTAAAAGTTCCGTCATACACCCTATTTTTGCCGCAAGAGGGTGAATTGGCTTTAAGAATCGCTTTTTTTATGCCCTCTTTTATGCAAATTTTAAGAGCCTTTCTGGCTCCTTTGATAAAAAAAGCGGTAACATCTTCACCTTTTTGATTGACTATCTTTGGCGGCTTAACGGACACTATCTCCGAAGGAGGTCTTGGAGTCGGCAAACCTCCTTCAACTTCGGGACAAAAGGGAATAAGCTCAAACCTTTCTCTCAATTTTTCTATATTCGGTATTTTATTATTTTTACCGTTATACTTAACATTTTGACCTGTCAAACAGGCACTTATAAAAACTTTTTGCTTATTCGACAAACTCTTTTATCCTTTTTATCCCCTCTACGATACTCTTCGTATCGGTTGCAAAAGAGAACCTGATATAACCGTCACTGCCAAAACCGATCCCCGGTATTACGGCAACACCTTTTTGAGACAAAAGCTCTTTTGAAAAAGCCATAGAGTCGTTTGTAACTTTTTTAATATTTATAAAAAGATAAAATGCTCCGTCGGGTTTAACCACAGAAAGCTTATCAATATCCTCTATAAGCTCTATGGCCAAATCTCTTCTTTTTTCAAATTCGGCTCTCATCATCTCTATATCCTTATCCGCTCTTCCGTCAAGTCCTGCTATGGCGGCGTGTTGGGTTATAGAGTTTATATTTGAAGCACTTTGACTCTGAAGTCTTTTTATAGCTCCTATAAGCTCACTATTGGGTGAGGCGAGATAGCCAAATCTCCATCCCGTCATTGCTACCGATTTGCTAAGTCCGTTTACGGTGATAGTTTTTTTAAACATATCTTCGTTTATACTTGCGACCGAAGTAAACCTTTTACCGTCATATATAAGTTTTTCATACATTTCGTCGGAACAAACAAAAATATTCGTTCCCTTTAAAACTTCAGCCAACTCTTCAAGCTCGCTCTTGGAGTAGATTGAACCCGTCGGATTTGACGGAGTTGTCAAGATAAGCATTTTTGTTTTCGGAGTTATCGCATCTTTTAACTGTTTTGCCGTCATTTTAAAACCGCTCTCGTCCGTTGTTTCCACGATCACCGGAACACCGCCGCTATATCTTACGAGCTCGGGATAAGTTACCCAATAAGGGGAGGGGATAATAACCTCATCTCCATCCTCTATCAATGCTTGAAATAAGTTAAACAAAGAGTGTTTGGCTCCGTTACTCGTAATAATATCGGAAGGTTTATATGTTAGATTGTTGTCTCTTTTCAGTTTGTCTGATATCGCAGAAAGAAGCTCTGGAATTCCTGCTACTGCCGTATATTTGGTAAAACCGTTTTTTAAAGCTTTTATAGCTTCTTCTTTTATCACTTCCGGCGTATCAAAATCCGGCTCACCCGCGGAAAAACTGAGTATATCTTTTCCTTCGGCTTTGAGTTCTCTTGCGAGCGAGCTTATGGCTATCGTCATAGACTCGTTTAGAACCTTAACTCTTTTTGTTAACATGGCTTATCCTTTAATGGTTTTTAGAAACATATCATATATCTCTTCAAGCTCTTTGTCTTTTTTGACCACAATAGTCTCGTCATGGGTCTTTATAGCTTCTTCCAATACATTCAATCTTTTTATGATATACTCAAACAGCTCTTTGTTGATATCGGGCAATTTATTGTGAGAAAGTTGAGATTTATCCCTTCCTTTTTTTACCACTTTTGCCGGAATTCCTACAGCCGTTGAATTGGGGGGAACGTTTTGTATGACAACGGAATTAGCTCC
>AZHR01000041.1 GCA_000504625.1 alpha proteobacterium SCGC AAA240-E13 | reverse complement strand
TGGAATTACAGGTATGACAGTATCTGATGTAAAAGGATATGGAAGACAACAAGGTCACTCTGAATTATATAGAGGGGCTGAGTATGTAGTTGATTTTATTCCTAAGATTAAACTTGATTTAGTAGTTGCTGGTGAAGATGTAGATAAAACAGTTGAGATTATTGTAAATGCAGCTAAAACTGGAAAAATTGGAGATGGAAAAATATTTGTTTCTAGTATTGAAAGAATTGTAAGAATCAGAACTGGTGAAGAAGATGAGGAAGCAATCTAATGCGAAAAGCATTTTCTTTAATGGAGCTAATGGTTGTAATTATAATCCTTGGACTTCTAGCATCTTTTGTATTACCTAGTTTAACTGGTAAAGGTGAAGAGGCAAAACAAAAGCTTACTTGTATTCAAATGAAAAGTATATCTTCAGCACTTAAAATGTATAAGATTGATAATTCACTTTATCCAACTACAGCAGAAGGGTTAAATTATTTAGCTACAAAAAACTATTTTGAAGATGGTAAAACTCCAAAAGATTCTTGGGGACAAGATTATATTTATACTAATAATGAAAATATATTTGAAATACTTTCATTTGGTGCAAATAAGAAAGAGGGTGGTGATGATGATATTTACTATTCTAAATGTGGAGAGAAAAAATAATTGAATAAAAGAGCTTTTACTTTAATAGAAGTATTAGTCTCTATTGCATTATTATCTATTATTGTTATGTTTTTATATCAGACTTTAGATATAACACAAAAAAGTAATAGTTTTTTTCATAGTAAATTAAATAAAAAAGAGCAAGAGATTATCTTAAAAAAAATATTTTTTAAAGATATTGTATATTCTAATGCTAGTATTGAACAAAAAGATACAAGTATATTAAAGCTTTTTACAATACATACTATTCATAATAGTTTTTATAATAATATTACTTATTTTGTATCAAAAGAGAATAATCTTCTTAGAATAGAAAGTAAAAAACCATTTAATAAAAATAAACTTACTGATGATTTTTTAGATGAAGCATTTGTCGATACAATAGCATCAAATATTAAAAAGTTTACAGTAGTTTATAAAGCAAATCAATATTATATTTATATTCAGTTTATGGATGACAAAGAAGAGATTTTAAACGAACTTATATTTACAGTAAAAAGAATGAAGAGGTAACAAATGCATAAAATACTTTATATATTTATAATGATGAGCTGTTTAAATGCTCAAGTACAAACTCAACCAAAAGCTACAGAGCTTGAGATGTTTTTATTTAAAATAGGTTTTACATCTTTAGTTGAAGATGTTAATAATGAAAAATATACTACTAAACTTAATAGTGAGGATATTAAAGAGTTAAAAATAAATGTTAAACATATTTTAGAAATATTAAATAAAAAACAATTAGAAAAAATATCTTCAAATAATATAGCTATAAATAATGATAATAGTTATTTAGAACAAGAGATAGCACAATTAAAAGAAGAGATAAAACTATTAAAAAATAAACAGTCTAAACCTAAAGAGGTTAAAGCTAAAAAAATAATAATAAAAAAGATAGTAAAAGAGAATAAAATTTTAAATGCTACTGTAATACAAGATGCTATTTATATTAGAAAAACACCAACACCAACAGGTAAAATAGTTAGAACAGTTTATAAGGGTAATACTTTATCAATAGATTATTGTAATAAATATGGTTGGTGTAAGTTAAAAAATAAATGGGAATTTATTGCTAAATGGAAATTAGAATTTATAAACTAAAGCAATCTCATCACATCTTGGAAAATGTTTACACTTAATACAATCTATCCATATCTTTGGATTTGGTATTAACTCTTTATTAATAACTTTAAAGTCAAAACCTTTAAATAACTCTTCTTTATATGTAAGTACAAGAATCTCTGATAGCCCTAAATTTTTAGCTTCAGTAATAGTTTTAGTAATTAAACCTTTTGCTAAACCTTGTTTTCTAAATGTATCAGCTATAACTAAACTACGAATCTCTGCTAACAGTGGAGTATGGATATGAAGTGCTACAAATCCAGCTAATTTATCATCAACTGTTACACAAGTATAAGATCGAATTGTTGTAGCCATCTCCCCTTCATCTCTATGTAAAATATTACCATTTTCAACCTCTTGACTAACAAGTTCTTGCATCGCCTTAATATCACCTACTAATGGCTTGTAAAATGCTATATTCATATTTTATACCTCACCTTTAAATAAATAGCCAGATATTTTATGTTCAAGTTGTTCAATACCTTTATTTTTTAGGTTTGAAATAAATATTCCATCAGGATTAGAATGCTTTAATTTTCCTAAATCATTTTGTTTTAGTTTATCTATTTTTGTGAAAGCATTAATAATAATTTGATCACCTCTTTTAATATGATTTAAAAATTCATCAACACTTTTATCAATCTCTAAATCTACATGTCTAGCATCAATTAAATGAACAAATATTTGTAATGCAGGTCTTTTCTCTAAAAATTCTGTTAAGTTTTGATGCCAATCTTTTTTAATAGATTTTGAAACTTTTGCATACCCAAATCCTGGTAAATCAACAAATCTAGCATTATAATATCTAGGTTCTACACTATCAATATCTTCGGCATTATAGTTGTCATTTTTAAATTTGATATCAAAATAGTTAATTAGTTGAGTTTTCCCTGGAGTTGATGAAGACTTAGCTAAACTTTTTCTTTTTGTTAATGAATTTAATAATGAACTTTTTCCTACATTACTTCTACCTAAAAATGCAACTTCTGCTACATCTGGACTTGGACTATCATGTATACTTTGTGCTGATGTTGAAAATGATGCATCAATTAGTCTCATCGTTTTTTCCCTTTAATATTATATCTATTTTAACCGGTTTATTATTATATCCCGTAAAGACAGTATTGTTTTTATCAATAACCATCTTGCCACCTTTAAGTTTATTCCCGTCATGTATGGCAATAAACTCTTTATTACTTATTAGTTTTTTCTTAGTTCTATCATAATCTAATGATTCACTATATAGTTCTGACATATTCATTCTATTATATCTTACATCACCTCGAAATTTAAAAAGTTTTGGTGTAACTTCAATAAGTTTGGAATATATAGAATCTGTAATAGATGTATTTGTATCAATATTTGTTCTAATTACAATAGTTGCATTATATAATTTATCTATATTTTTATAGTGTAGTGCTTTATTTGATTGTATAATTTGAGTTGTCTCTTTCTCATTTATACTATACATTGTATAGTTTGTGAAAGTCACTAATGGGTGTTTAACTTTTTTTATCTTTTCAATTTTATTAAATGTTACTGATGCCGTTAGTAAAGTTATCACAGTAATCAATAAAGCTAAGATAAAAACTTTTATTGCCATACGTTTAAAAAATCCTCTTCAATACCATCATGTTTACAAATATATTCTATCATCTCTCGTACTGCACCATTACCACCATTTGATTTACACACAACATTAACAATATTTTTTAAGTATGTTGAGGCATCATTTGGAGCAAAAGATATACCAGCCTTTTTTGACATTTTAAAATCATTTAAATCATCACCAATAGTTGCAACTTGTTCCCAAGTTAGATTCTCTTCTTTTAAAATATTTGATAAAACTTCATCTTTATTATGGATACCTTGATAAAGATGTGTAATACCTAAATCTTTAGCTCTTCTTTCAACTAATTTTGAAGTTCTACCTGTAATAATAGCAGTCTTTTTACCTAAATATTTTGTCCAAGTAGCTATTGCTAAACCATCTTTTACATCAAAGTTTTTTAGTTCATCGCCATTTGAAGTGTATATAATATTACCATCTGTTAAAGTTCCATCAACATCTAAAACAATTAATTCAATCATAGGTTTACAGTATACCTTTTGTACTTGGAATACCTAATCTCGTATTTGTAACTAAAGCCCGTCTAAGCGCAACAGCAAATGATTTAAAAGTAGCTTCTAGTATATGATGTTTATTTGTTCCTCTATCATTAACTAGATGACAAGTAATTCCACTATTTGAAACTAAAGCATGAAAAAACTCTTCAACAAGTTCACTATCAAATTCTCCAACTTTACCAAATACTTTTATATCATAAACTAAAAATGGTCTATTACTTAAATCTAAAGCACAAGTACTACAAGCTTCGTCCATAACAACTGTAGCATTACCATATCTTTCAATATTTTCTATTGGAAAAATAGCTTTCTTTAAAGCTTGCCCTAAAACAATACCACAATCTTCAACTGTGTGATGAGCATCAATATGTAAATCACCTTTACAAGTAAGTTCAATATCACAACTACTGTGTTTACTTAAAGCTTCAATCATATGATCAAAAAAACCAACACCAGTATCTATCTTTGATTTTCCAGTACCATTTAAATTAATCTTACATTGAATTTGTGTCTCTTTTGTATCTCTATTTATCTCAATCATATTTACTCCTATTTTGCTATT
>AZHR01000040.1 GCA_000504625.1 alpha proteobacterium SCGC AAA240-E13 | reverse complement strand
TAAAAAATTATAACTTTCAAAAGTTATATAATTTATACTCGAAAAACATTCCAAAAATTGGAAATATAGTAGTTGGAGATGATCAACCTTATGAATATTTGGTAAAAAGTATAAAAAATTTTTATAGTCAAGAAGAATTAATTAATTTAATGAAAAAAAATAACTTTTATAAATCCGAATACAGAAATTTAGGTTGTGGAATCGTAGCCATTCACTCTGGTTGGAAAATATAATAATGTTTAAAAAAATTTTTTTATTGCTCAAAATTGGAAGAAAATTATCTAAATCTGGAGCAATTAAAACAATTTCAGAAATATATAATATACCAATAGTAATAAAAACAATTTTTTTTATATTAAATTTTAGTTTAAAAAAAGAAATACAAAAAAAAAATGAAAGCGTAGGTCAAAAATTATGTTCTTCTCTTCAAGAAATGGGAACAACATTTATTAAGCTTGGTCAATTTTTAGCTACTCGACCTGATATCATTGGAGAAAAATTAGCAAAAGATTTGGAAAAACTTCAGGATAAACTTTCTCCTTTTAGTAAAAACGAAGCTTCTTTAATTTTAAAAAAAGAACTAGGTGAAGAAATATTCCAAAAAATTAGCGAATTTAGTGAACCTATTGCTGCTGCCTCAATAGCACAGGTACATTTTGCTAAAATAATAGAAAATGGAATAAAAAAAGAAATTGCAATAAAAATACTGAGACCATCAATTCAAAAAATTTTCAATGAAGAATTAGATGCTCTCATGGTATTGGCTTACATTATTGAAAATGTAGTAAAAAAAACACAAAGACTAAAATTGATTGAGGTTGTTTACTTACTTAAGGAAATTACAAACATAGAAATGGATTTACGTTTTGAAGCTGCTGCAGCTAATGAACTTTATGAAAATACAAAAAACGATAGCGGATTCAATGTGCCCAAAATTTATTGGAACTTTACTACTAAAAATATACTTGCCTTAGATAAAATTGAAGGTATCTCTATTAGAGAAACTGAAAAACTTATCAAAAATGGAATTGATGTAAAAAAAATATCAAAAAATTTAATACAACATTTCTTGAGACAAGCAGTAAGAGATGGTTTTTTTCATGCGGACATGCATCAAGGTAATATTTTTATAAAAAGTAATGGCGATATAACTCCCGTAGATTTTGGGATTATGGGAAGATTGGATAAATTAAACCGAAAATATTTAGCTGAAATTTTATATGGTTTCATAAATAGAGATTATAAAAAGGTTGCAGAGGTACATTTTTTAGCAGGTTTAGTATCAAAAAAATTTTCAATTGATGAATTTGCTCAATCACTCAGATCTATTGGAGAACCAATTTTTGGTCAATCAATAAAAAATATTTCTGGTGGTAAACTTTTAAAACAGTTATTTGATAATACTGAAAAATTTAATATGCAGACACAACCACAACTTTTACTTCTTCAAAAGACTATGGTTGTTGTAGAAGGTGTTGCTAGAAAATTGGATCCTGACACTAACATTTGGGAAGTATCAAAACCTATATTAGAAAACTGGCTAAAAGAAACAAAAAATCCACTTAATAAAATAAATGAAACGATAGAAAATGCTTCGGAAATATTAAAAAAATTTCCAGAATTACCAAAAATTATGGATAAAGCTAAAGAAGCGTTAACAATCATTGCTGAAGGAAAATTGTCTCCTAATTCAACATCATATTATTCATTAAAAGAAAAAGAACTGAAAATGAAATTATTTAAATACAACTTAATATGTGTTTTTTTAGTTCTTGTAATTTTTCTACTATTGGTATTCAAATAAACAAAATGAATTACTTAAAAAATAAAAAAATACTATTGATAATTAGTGGTGGAATTGCTGCATATAAGTGTCTTGAATTAATCCGCTTATTAAGAAGTAATGAAACTGAAATAAAAACAGTTTTAACTGAGAGTGGAAAAAAATTTGTAACACCTTTATCAATTACATCTTTGACTCAAAATAAAGTCTACGAAAAATTATTTAATACAAATAATGAGACAGAAATGGATCACATTGCGCTTTCTAGATGGTGTGATGTAATATTGATGGCTCCAGCAACTGCAAATACAATTTCAAAATTATCATATGGCAATGCAGAAGATTTAGCTTCAACAATAGTTCTTGCTTCTGATAAAAAAGTAATTTTGGTACCTGCAATGAACGTAAGAATGTGGATGCATATGGCTACGCAAGAAAACATTTCTAAATTATTAAGTTATGGTTATTTTTGTGTGGGACCAGAACTTGGGGAAATGGCATGCGGAGAGTATGGAAAAGGCAAAATGTCAGAACCAAAAAAAATTGTTGAATTTTTAAATAACTTTTTTTCTAAGCAAATAACAATTGCACAAAAAAAACTTAAAGCAATTGTGACTTCAGGTCCTACAAAAGAATATATTGACTCGATAAGATATATTTCTAATAATTCAAGTGGAAAACAAGGATATGAGATAGCAAAATCTTTATCAAAAAAAAGGAGTAGAAACAACTCTTATTACCGGCCCGACTAATTTATCTGATCCGGAAAACTTAAAATTAATAAAAGTGCAATCTGCTGAAGAAATGTATGAGGAAACAAAAAAAAACCTTCCAGTAGACATAGCAGTATGCTCAGCAGCAGTAGGTGATTTTAAAATATCTATATTTAGAAAAAATAAAATTAAAAAACGGGATAGAATTAATCTAGAATTTGAAAAAAATAAAGATATATTAAACTTCTTGTCAACTCATAATGCTTTAAGGCCCAAATTAGTTATAGGTTTTGCTGCTGAAACAAATAATGTTATTAAAAATGCTGAAGAAAAAATTTCAAAAAAGTACTGTGATTGGATAATAGCAAATGACATATCAAAACCTGATATTGGTTTTAATTCAGATTTTAACGAAATATCAATAATTTATAAGAATAAAAACAAAAAAAACGAATTTATTTCAAAAAGAAAAAAATCTGAAATAGCTGAAGAAATTACCAATAGAATAATTCAAAATTTCAATACCTAACCATCTATGGTTAAATTATTGGTCAAAAAATTGCAAAAAAATATTATTTTGCCAGAGTATAAAACTGATGGTTCCTCTGGAATGGATCTTTTAGCCAATATTGAAAAAACAGTTAGTATATTGCCAGGTGAAAAAAAAATAATTTCGACTGGTATATCGATTGCTATACCCAAAAAATATGAGGTACAAATAAGACCTAGATCTGGATTAGCTGCAAAAAAGGGAATTACTGTTCTCAATACACCTGGGACTATTGATTCGGACTATAGAGGAGAAATTAAAGTTATATTAATTAATCTAGGAAAAGAAATATTTAAAATTAATAAAAATGATAGAATTGCTCAAATGATTGTTTGTCCAACAATAAAAGTAGAACTTAAAGAAGTAAAAAGTTTGCCTGAAACAATTAGAGGAAAAGAAGGTTTTGGTTCAACTGGTAAATAATTGAAAACTCGCAATGAAATTGACTGAAAAACAAATTAAAAGATATTCAAGACAAATGGTCCTAAAAAAAATAGGTCCTGTAGGTCAGAAAAAGTTACTAAATTCAAAGGTTTTGGTAGTAGGCGCTGGGGGTCTTGGTTCTCCTATTTTAATTTATCTTGCTGCAATGGGTATTGGAAATATAGGTATAATTGATCATGATAAAGTAGATTTATCAAATCTTCATAGACAAATATTATTTAATACAAATGATCTAAAAAAACTAAAATCAAAAATTGCTTGTAAAAAAATTAAAAAAATTAACCCCGATATTAATGTTTCGTATTTTAAAAAAAAATTAGATCATAAGAATATCGAAAAGATTGCGGAAAAATATCCAATACTAATTGATGGAAGTGATAATTTTAAAACAAAATTTTTAATTAACGATTATGCAATTAAAAATAAAAAAATACTAATTACTGGAGCTATTAACAAATTTGATGGACAAATATTCACATTTAATTTTTATAAAAATAATAAATCACCATGCTTAAGATGTTTTTTTCAAACTTATCCATCTGATCAATTATTAAATTGTGAAGTTGATGGAATTTTAAGTACATTAGCTGGAATTATTGGAAGTATTCAAGCAAATGAAGTGGTAAAAGAAATATTAAATATAGGGAATTCTTTATGTGGATATATGTTAATTATTAATTCTCTCAATCTTAATTTTAGAAAGGTAAAAATATCAAAGAGAGAAAAATGCATTTGTAATGAATAAAATAATCAGGTTTTTAATTTATATATTTTTTTTAAGTTTTTCATTAGATAATTATTTGTTATCTAGCGAAGTAGATTATTTTTTAACTTTGAAATATAATAAAGTAAAAGTTAGACAAGGACCTTCATTTGAATATCCAGTAAAATTTATTTATAAAAAAAAATATTTACCTATAAAAGTTATTAATAGCAAAGATAATTTTAAAGAAATTATTGATTCAAAAAATAATAATGGCTGGATTCATATTTCTCAATTAGCAAAAAAAAAATCTGCTATAAATATTTATGATTTATCTATTACATTTAAAAAGCCAAATATCTATTCACAGCCTTTTGCAAGATTAGAAAAAGGTAAAATGGTAATAGTAAAAAAATGTATAGATGATTGGTGTAAGGTTTTAGTACAAAATAATCAAGTTTGGATACAAAAAAAATTTCTTTGGGGAAGATTTTAGG
>AZHR01000039.1 GCA_000504625.1 alpha proteobacterium SCGC AAA240-E13 | reverse complement strand
AAGCGGCCTGCTGGGATCTTCACGGATTTAACAGGCTCGGTGGAAACTCCGTTGCCGAAACGGTGGTATCCGGTATGATTATAGGAAACTATATGGCCGATCACTGCGAAAAAGTGGATATTGATTTTGATACCGATTTTATAAAACAATCCATTAAAAAAGAGGAAGAGCATATACACTCCATTATCAATAGAGAACATGGAGAAAATCTGTATGATATAAGAAGAAGAATGAGAGAGATAATGGATGATAAAGTGGGTATCTTTAGAAACGGCAAAGAGCTTGCTGAAGCGGTAGATGAACTAATAGAGCTATATATAAAGAGTAAAAATGTAGCTATTAAAAATAAAGAGATAGGATTTAATCCCGAGCTCGTAAACGCGTACAGACTTCCCAAGATGCTTAAGATCGCACTTTGCGTCGCAAAAGGCGCGAGGGAGAGAACGGAGAGTAGAGGGGCTCATTATAGAGAAGACTTCTTGAAAAGAGATGATGCCAATTGGCTAAAAAGAACATTGACTTCATGGGGATTTGAAGATGATAACGAACCGATAATTACTTATGAGCCGCTTGATATTATGAAGATGGAGATGCCTCCCGCTTTTAGAGGATACGGCAGAAAAGGAATGATTATCGAAAATCCTTTAAGCGCAAAAAGACAAGAGGAGGTGGATAGAATAAGAAAAGAGCTTGAAGCCCAAGGAAAAGATAGGTGGGAGATACAAGAGGCGCTAATGCCGTTTGAGCTTCAGCCGAAATATAAAAGAAGAAACGAAAGATTAAACGAACCCTTAGGAGATGGCAATGAGTAACGAAAAAGGAAGAGAGATTACGATTACGGCATTAAAATACGATCCTAACATAAAAGCTTCCAAGCCTCATTTTGTGGAGTATAAGCTTGAAGAGACTCCTGGAATGACTCTTTTTGTAGCACTTAATTATATCAGAGAGCATCTTGATTCGGATTTGGCGTTTGATTTTGTTTGTCGTGCCGGAATATGTGGCAGTTGCGGTATGATGGTGAATGGTAAGCCGAGACTTGCCTGCAGGACACTTACGAGCGAATTTGAAGACGGTAAAATCCAGCTTTTGCCTATGCCGGCTTTTAAACTTTTAAAAGATCTATCGGTCAATACCGGAGCTTGGATGAATGAGATGAGCAAAAGGGTTGAGAGCTGGATACACTCAACAAAAGAGGTGGATATCGCGCGACTTGAAGAGAGGGTGGAGCCCGAATCGGCACAGGAGACATTTGAGCTTGACAGATGTATAGAGTGCGGTATATGTGTAGCTGCATGCGGAACAAAAGTGATGAGACCCGATTTTGTTGGAGCCGTAGGTCTTAACAGGGTTGCGAGATTTGAAGTGGATGTACATGATGAAAGAACGGATGAGGATTTTTATGAGTTAGTGGGGGATGATAACGGAGTTTTCGGCTGTATGTCGCTTCTTGGATGTGAAGATAACTGTCCGAAAAATCTACCTTTGCAAACAAAGATAGCCTATATGAGAAGAAAGCTTGTAGCTTTAAGAAAATAAATTTAAAAAGGATGCTTATGTTTTATAAAGTAAGCATCCTTAAAGTATCTGTTTAGAAAGCCAAAATAATTTCAAATTCTGTTTCATGCATAAATAATCTCTATATAGTCAATTACGAGTGAAATCGGATGAGATTTTTGATATTGTAAAATAGATGTTACCGTTTGTGGTCGATATTTGAAACTTTTTCAAATCGCTTTTCGTTATCATCTCTTTGAGATTGTCTGTCTTTGTTCGAAGAGGCGGTTGCAAGGTCAATTCATCGTAACCGGAAGGAAAATTTCTTGTAGAGAGTCCGACTATCGTATTGATGATTTCATCGGGAAACTCCTTTTCAAGTTCTCTTTTTTCGTTTTCATCAAGCGTAATAGCAAAAAATTTCTTAAAAAGCGTATTGAAAAGGGGAGTGTCAATGGACATTACTACGAGTACTTTGTATTTGCCGAAGAGCTCTATGGCTCCCGTATGCTCTTTTAAAGTTATGTTTTTTAGATACTTTATCTCTTTTGGCTCTATATTCATATCATTTTTTAAAAAAAGCACACTCTCTTTTATAATGGAGTTTGCGATTGTGTTTAGAGCGATTGTCATATAATCAGCTTTTTAGTTCCGGAAACAATTTGTCCACGACCGTTTCAATTTTTTCAGCCGTAATCGGTTTTAGGATATAACCTTTTGCTCCGCTTGATATGGCGTCCATCACCAACCTCTCTTCCCCATGAGAAGTTATCATAATAATTTTTGCATCTTTGTAAAGTTTTCTGATCTCTCTTAATGCCTCCACTCCGTTTTTTATGGGCATCGTTATATCCATAGTCATCAAATCCGGAATATGTTTTTTATACAGCTCTATCGCCTCTTTGCCGTTTTTGGCTTGAGCCACAATCGAGTGACCCAATTTTTCCAGCTCTATCGTTAAAACTTTTCTTATAATCGTAGAATCGTCAACCACTACAATATTTAACATTATAACTCCTTAGTAAGGAATGGTAAAGGTAAACTTTACCCCTAAATTTTTTCTATTTTCTATATCTATTTTACCGTCAAGTTTTTCCAATTCGTATCTTACGGCACTCATGCCTACACCTCTTCCGGAGGTGACGGAGACACTCTCCTTGGTGCTCAAATCATCTTCAAAAATAAGGAAAATTTTTTCATATTCACTCATGTTGTCTATCTCGCTTTGGGTTTTTATATCTTTTTTGACGGCACTTTTTGATAATCTTTCCACATCTATGCCTCCGCCGTCATCCTCTATGGTGATTTTTAAATGAGCATTTTCATACTCATATCCGCACTCTATTTTGCCGGATTCGTTTTTGTTTCGGTTTATTCTGGTTTCGCTATCTTCAATACCATGTTCAATGCAGTTGTTAAACAGATGGATAAGAGATTTGATAAAAGGCTCTATTGTTTTGGGAACTTTTAAAGATCTATCTCCGTTTATCTTGAGTTTTTCTATGGATTTTTGCCGTTTTTTCGAACTGCTCTCCACCATAGATATATATGGATATAGCATTTTATATATAGATATATGGTTCAATCTTTCAAAATCTTTTAAAATATCGCAAAGATCTATCTTGTTACTGCTTTTTTGCAACCTTTGTAATTTTATCTTTATGCTGTCAATCAATTCCTTATCGACAATCACATTATCCTCCGCCTCTAAAAAATCTTTGCCCAATGTGTCTTTTATTATCTTTAAATCTTTTTTGAATATATCATTCAAGGCATATTGTTTTTCTAAAAATTCCAAATGAGATATGTGTTGATTGTTATCTATGAAAGTTTCAAAGTTGTGAATAGCGTTTGTGATATTTGGCATATTTTTTTGGGCGAATATGCCCTTAAATGTGTGAAGCCTTCTTTTGAAGATCTCCAGTTTCGGTTCCGGAGTGGATATAAACTTTTCAAAATCTTTTTTTATGTCGATAAAATCTCTTCTGTTTGACGCAACGGATACTATCATGTTTTGGATTTTGCTTTGCTGTTTTATTTTGTGCTCCAGCTTTTTTTTCTGTGTGATATCCGTCAAGATCAGCATAAGTCTATCATTTGGAAGTATTTTGTATTTTATTTTAATATTTTTATTGTTGATTATATGTTCATTTGGCAAGAGAGACAAAAACAGCTCTTTTGTCATCTCGTCGTCGGCAGATACGATTCTTTTTATACCCTCTTCGAAAAGATCCTTTTTTGCGGTGTCATCCGTGAAAAGCAGTTCCGATATATTTCTATTTTTTATGTCTCTTTTTTCAAAGATCGTCAAGCACTCTTTAGAAAAGCTTTCGTCTATTTTAAAATTTTTATCGAATGACAAAAGACCCTGCCCCATATTGTTCAAAAGATTTTTTATATCGCTGTTTAGTTTTTCTATTTTTTTTTGTGAAGTTATATTTATCCTTATAGCACTGTAGCCTATGTGTTTGCCGTTTGCGTCATAATATGGAGCGATATGGGCTTCAACCCAATAGTACCCTCCGTCTTTTTTGAGATTTTTTACCTCTCCAACCCAGAGCTTGCCCGCTTTTATGGTTTTCCACATATCTCTAAAGGCGGATGCCGGCATATCGGGATGACGAACGATGTTGTGAGGTTTTCCTATGAGCTCTTCTTTGCTGTAGCCGGATATCTTTTCGTAAGCTTTGCTGGCATAGGTGATTATGCCTTTAAGATCCGTTCTTGAGGCTATGACGTACGTATCAAAACTATCGACCAAAGCATCCAACTCATGATTTAACTTCGTGATTTTTATGAAATTCTCATCCTCTATTTTTCGTTTCTCTATAGTCTCTACGATTTTTGAAAGCTCATATATCATAGAATCCATTGTTATAGGTTTGTGTATATAGTTTTTTATACCGATATCTATCATCTCTTGCAGATATTTCGGATTGTTATGAGCGGTTATGACGAGTATATTTTGTTTACTGTCTCTTTGAAGGATGGTTTCTATCATCTCTATACCGTTCATGTTCGGCATATTTATATCGCTGATTATAAGATCGAATTTATCTTTTTTGAATTTTTCCAAACCGTCCGCTCCGTCTACGGCAACATCAATATATCTGAAAAAGTTATTCAGCATTTTTACGGCTTGTACTCTTGCTTCTTGATTATCTTCTACATATAAAACTTTTAAATCTTTGGTCTTTTCAACCAAATCTCTCAAACTCTCGATATTCATAATATTTATCTCCTATTGTATAAGTATAGCTTATAATAGTGTCAAGGCGGTGTCAAAAGTTTATGTATCTTGCAAACTG
>AZHR01000038.1 GCA_000504625.1 alpha proteobacterium SCGC AAA240-E13 | reverse complement strand
TAAAAAAATTTCTTTTTAATTCATTTTTTAAAAAGTTTTTATGTAGTTGAATTTCTTCCTCTTTTATTTTAATAACTTTTTTTGAATATTTTATTGATTTGACAGATTTTTTATTAATATTGTTAACTTCATTTTGTGTTGAAAAATCTAAAGTGGGTTCTTTTTGATCAATTAAATTTATATAAACTTTCGCTAACAGTTCACAGTCGATTAGCGCATTATGCTTTTGTCTTTTTGCATTGCTTATTCCAAATTTTTTACATAAAGAATCCAAATTAATCGCAGAACCTGGAAATTTTTCACGCGCTAACTCCAAAGTATCGATAACTCTATTTTTATTTATTGTGTTTTTACCAATTATTTTTAATTCATTATTTAAGTGTGAAAGATCAAATTCTGCATTATGAATAATCAACTTCTTATTATTAATAAATTCTAAAAAATTTTCAGCAATATCTGGAAATTTTTTTTTATCAGATAAAAATTCATTTGAATAACCATGTATTTTATATGCATCTTCGGAGATATTTACTTCTGGATTTAATAAACAATGAAATATTTTTTTAGTTGGAATTTGGTTACTTAACTCTATACAGGCAATTTCAACTACTCTGTGTCCGTCTTTAACTGAAAGACCTGTTGTTTCTGTATCTAAAACAATTTCTAACATTTTATAAAATTTTTTCTAATACCTTTTTAACATTTTTTTTTATAGAGTTTCTCTTAAAATTATTTTTTATAATAAAGTTTGATTGGTGTCTTTTAAATTCTATGGGAAGTTGAAGTTTTTTAAATTTTTTTAATATTTTTGTATTAAAATTTTTTTTTTTTAATCTTTTATTAATCTCTTTTTTTTTGGCATCTATAAAAATTAAAATATCTTTTTTCTTATTTATTTTATTTTCCATTAACAGCGGAATATCCAAAATAATTATTTTTTTATTTTTATTTTTTTTAATAAAATTTTTCATACTTAATCTAACTTCCGAATGAACAATTTTGACAATTTTTTTTAAGTTAAGCTGGTGATCCATTATAGCTTTGAAAATTTCAGTTTTTTTTATAGGAAAAGAAACTATATACTTAGGGAGTGCTTTTTTTAATTTCTTATAACATTTCCTACTTTTTTGATATAATCTTGTTACTTCGAGATCAGCATTAAAAACTGGATAACCAAATTGTTTGGCTACATAACTTTTACCAGAACCTATGTCTCCGACAACTGCAAGTCTAATCATTAATCTAATAATTTATCAGTAATTTTTGGCCAAATATTGTGCCAAACTTTAAATGCTAATTGAGCTTGGTAAATAAACATCATTTTACCATTTTCAATTTTATTACCTAATCTTTCACCTTCCAAAAGAAAATTGGTCTTTCTTGGATTATAAATTACATCATAAAATAATTTATTTGATCCAGTTTTACTAAAATTTAATTTAATTTGATTGTTATTTTTTAAACCTAAACTCGTTGCATTAATAATCATATCAAAATCAGTGTTTTTACCCCAATCTATAATTTTTAAATTAGAATAAATTTTTTTTAGGTCTTCTGCTTTTCCTCTTGTTCTGTTGCTTAAAGAAATCTTAGATACTCCTAATCTTTTGAGGGCTAAAATAATAGAAGGAACAACGCCACCAGCACCTAAAATAAATACTTTTTTATTTTTCACATTATAATTAATATGTTTTAATCCATACTCGAAACCACCGATGTCAGTGTTATCTCCAAAAACTTTATTATCTTTTTTAAAAATTGTATTAACTGATTGAGCTTCTTTCGCAAGTGGAGTTAGTTTATCAAGAAAGTGTATAACAGATTTTTTAAAAGGTATAGTCACATTTATTCCATCTATTTTTCCTTTTTTAACTTCATCTATAATTTCTTCAATGTCACTTTCATCAAGCCGCTTCTTATCATAAGTAGCTTTTATTTTATTTTCATTGATCCAATAGTTATGTAATTTAGGAGATAAAGAATGTTCGATTGGATTTCCTATGACTAAATATTTTTTCATTTAAAATTTTTCTACTGAAGTTCTTAACTCAACCTCCCAAGACCATGCACTTTTATTCTGATGATAAAATTGAAGATAAGTTTTTGCTATTTCGTCAGGATTTATCGTTTGATAATCGCCATAAGATTCTTTACCAATGGCACCATCTATAACAAAATGCGCTATATGAATACCTTTGGGATGAAGTTCTCTAGCAAGTGATTGTGCTAAACCTCTAAGTCCAAATTTACCCATTGCAAAAGCTGACGAATTTGCAAAACCTTTAATACCTGCTGTTGCTCCTGTAAAAAAAATACTTCCATTTTTTTTTTTAACCATTCTTTTGGCTGCCTCTTGAGCAATTAAAAAAGCACCAAAACATGTTATATTGATAGCTTCTTGTATCTGCTTTGGATTTAATTCTATTACACTAGCTCTTTTAGGACGTGAAGATGCATTATATATAACAAGATTTGGTGTCCCTATTAATTTGTCTGTTTCCTTAAAAAGATTTGAAACACTTTCAATATCAGTAGAGTTACATTTATAGGTTTTGGCATTAGTTTCTTTTTTTAAGTCATTTAATTTTTCAATATTTCTTGAAGCTAAAACTACCTTCATATTTTTAGAAGCACACAAGCGTGCTAGAGAAGCACTAAGACCAGATCCTACTCCTACTATTAAAACTGATTCACTCATATTTGCTTAAATAATCTCCAATCTGTTTAACTGGCAAGCCCATAATAGTGTTTTCATCCCCTTCTATTTTTGAAAATAACGATCTACCAGCAGCCTCTATTTGATAAACTCCATAAGCATATAATTGTTTGTCTTTTATTTTTTTTAAATATGTTTTAATTTCATCCGAATTAAGTTGTTTCATTGTTAAAATAGAGGAATCCGTGTAATTCCATATCATAGATCCATTTTTAGATATACATACAGAACTAATTAGTTTGTGCTTTTTGCCATTTAATTTTTCAAGAATAGCAAAAGCCTCTTCTCTGTTATTTGGTTTAGAAATTAATTTACCATTTAAATCAATGACACTATCAGCTCCTAAAACCAATTTATCATAGTTTTTTTTACTTACTTTGTTTGCTTTTAATTCTGCTAAGTTTTTAGAAATTAATTCTGGAGTATTATTTTCATAAAGAAGTGATTTTTTAATTAAGTCTTCATCTATTTTTGCTGGCATTACTTCACAATTTATTCCATTTTTTTCTAATAATTTTTTCCTCACACCGCTTTGTGAAGCTAGAACAATATTTTTTATCATGGAGATTGTGTAATATTATAAATTTTCAAAACCGAAGCCGCAGTTTCCTCAACAGATTTTCTTGTAACATCTATAACGGGCCAATTATATTTTTTGAAAATTTTATTTGCTATTTCAATTTCTATTTCTATTTTTTCTATATCGATATAAGAACTAGATCTTTCTTCGTTTATAGAAGTCATTCTATTTTTTCTAACATCTAATAATCTAGATGCTTCTGCTATTAATCCTATTACACAAGAAATTTTAGGGTTTTCTGTTAATTTTTTAGGTATGGAATTGTCATTTATAATTGGTATGTTGCAAGTTTTATATCCCCTATTTGCCAAATAAATTGATGTTGGTGTTTTGCTTGTTCTACTAATTCCCAAGAGAACAATATCTGATTTTTCTATATCATTTACTACTTTTCCATCATCATGATTCATTGTAAATTGTATTGCTTCTATTCTTTTATAATATTCTGCATCCAAGACATGTTGTCCGCTTGGTATACGAGATGCCTTTTGATTGAGGAGCTTAGAAAAGCTTAAAATTAAATCTCCAAGAACACCAAAACATGGTATTTTTTCTTTTTTACTTATATTTTCTAAAAATTTTGCAAGCTTCTTATCAACGATTGTGTATAATATTATAGAATTTTTATTTTTCTTACAAATATCTACAATTTTTAAAATTTGATTTTCGGTTCTAGTAAATGAATATTGATGAGATTTATAATTAAAATTTGAAAATTGTGCGTGTAAGGCTAAAAATATTCTATCAAGTGTTTCTCCGGTTGAATCCGAAACTAAAAAAATTTTATATACATTGTTCATTTATAAACTGTTAATAACTCATTTTCTTTTCTTATTTTAGTGTTCAATTTTTGATTTATATAATTTAATTTAATTTATTAATAATTATTAACAAAAAAATATTGTTAATAAAAAAATTACTGAAAAATGTTCATAAATAATAATTACTCAATATTATAACAAAATAAAGAGATATTTTAATTTAATCTGTTAATATTATTTGAATAAATTGTTTAAAAAAACAATTAGATTTATTCACATGGTATAATACTAATAATACTCTTTAAATTTATATTATTTATTAATGAAAAACTTAAATAACTGTATAGAAAGAAAGAAATATAATGAATATCCAATTTGGTTTATGCGTCAAGCAGGAAGATATTTGCCTGAATTTAGAAAAATAAGAAAATATAATCCAAACTTTATAAACTTATGTTTGAATGAAAAATTATGTATAGAGCTTTCTTTACAACCATTAAAGAGATATGACTTGGACGCTGCTATAATTTTTTCTGATATTTTAATGATTCCTTATGGTTTAGGACAAAATTTAGAATTTAAAAAAGATTTTGGACCTAAATTGGATACTCTTGTTTTGGATAAAATTATAAATACAGAAACGAATGTTTTTATAAAAAAAATGCAACCAATATATGAAAGTATAAAAAAAATTAAAAAAAAAACTTAATGAAAATAAGAGTATGATTGGTTTTGTTGGTGCCCCATGGACATTATTAGTTTACATGATTAATCAAAAGTCTCCTACAAAAAACATCAATATAAACAAAATAATGAAAGATAAATTTTTGATTAATAAATTATTGAAAAGGCTAGAAGAAATTATCTATCTACATATTGATAAACAAATTGATTCCGGAGCCGACGTAATACAAATATTCGACTCCTGGGCAGGAATATTGCCAAAAGAAAAGTTATTTGATTATTGTTATATTCCAAATTTAAAAATTGTAGAACATGTTAAGTTAAAAAAAGTTCCTGTAATTTGTTTTCCTAAAGGAATTAAAGAAAAATATGTTGAATT
>AZHR01000037.1 GCA_000504625.1 alpha proteobacterium SCGC AAA240-E13 | reverse complement strand
AAATGAAAAAGCAAGAAACTTTAAATATAAATTATTTTCCTAATAATCAGCAAAGATTATTTCTATACGAAAAATATTTTAGTTTATTTGCTAGATTATTCAAAAAAAATTTGTTACCTAGAACGATTTTGCTTACTGGTCAATATGGTATAGGTAAATCTACTTTTTCTTATCATTTTATTAATTTTATTTTATCTGAAAATGAAGATAACTTCTACAATTATAATAATTTTACTATTAATCCATTAAATAAATCTTTCAGACTAATTAGTCAGAATTGCCATCCAAATTTTTATTTAATTAAAGCCTCAGTAGATAAACAAACAATAGATGTTAAGCAGATCAAAGACATGATTAATTATGCTAACAAAACATCATTTGATAAAAAAATAAAATTCATACTAATTGATAACGCTGAATATCTGAACTTATATTCAGTAAATGCTTTGTTGAAGATTGTAGAAGAACATTCATCAAATACTTTCTTTATTTTTATTCATAATTCCTATCTCAAGCTAAGCGAAACTCTTAGATCTAGATGCATAGAATTTAAAATTTCTTTTTCAAGTGAAAATAAACAGGAAATACTGAATGATCTACTAACATACTATAATTTAAAGATTGATAGAAAAAAACTTGATGAAATCAAATGTTATTATGATACTCCGGGAATGATTTTATCCTTTGTTCACTTGGCAAATGAAGAAATTATTGATTTAGATAATATAGATTTAAGAAATGTAATTATAAATTTAATGGAATTGAATTTAAAAAATAAGAATAATGACAATTTACGTTTGCTACAAAATAGTGTCGAACTGTTCTTTTTTAAGAAAATAAATGAGAACTTAAATAAAAACAAAATTTTATTTACTTATTCTAAAATTGTTAAACAGCTAAATTTAATTAGGAAATTTAATATAGATATGAATAATACATTTTATGAAATAAAAGAAAATATTATTCATGGATAAGAAGAATTATTATATCACCACTCCAATATACTATCCTTCGGCAAAACCTCATATGGGACATGCATATTCTAGCATTGTCGCAGATGTATTTGCGAGATTTAAAAGATTAGATGGATATAAAGTTTATTTTCTTACAGGTACAGATGAACATGGATTAAAAATACAAAAGGCAGCCGATGAAAATAGACAAGAACCAAAATTATTTTGCGACATAATTAGTAAAACATTTAGGGATTTAACAAAGATATTAAATCTTTCTAATGATGATTTCATAAGAACAACTGAAAAAAGACATCATAAAGCAGTTCAATTTCTTTGGAATAAATTAGTTTCAAAAAAATATATATATTTATCCAAATATCGAGGTTGGTACTCTGTATCCGATGAAGCATATTACCATGAGAATGAAATTACTGAAAAAGATGGAAAAAAAATTTCAATAAATTCAGGTTCGATAGTTGAATGGGTTGAAGAAGAGTCGTATTTTTTTAAATTATCATTATTTCAGGACAAATTATTAAATTTTTATGAAAAAAATTCTGATTTTATTTTACCTATTTCAAGAAAAAACGAAGTTATAAGTTTTGTTAAGGGAGGTTTAAAGGATTTATCAGTAAGTAGAAAATCTTTTTCATGGGGTATAAAAGTTCCAGATAATGATGAACATGTAATTTATGTTTGGTTGGACGCTCTTACTAATTACTTGAGTGCACTAAATTATCCTAACTATGAAGATGTTTTATTTAAAAAATTTTGGCCAGCAAATTTACATATTATTGGAAAAGATATTTTAAGATTTCACGCTGTATATTGGCCAGCATTCTTATTAGCGGCTGATATTTTACCGCCTAATAGAGTTTATGGGCATGGATGGATTCTTTCTGATGAAAAAAAAATGTCTAAATCAAAAGGAAACATTCTAGATCCACTTGAAATGATTAATAATTATGGACTAGATCAATTGAGATATTATCTTATAAAAGAAGTTTCATTTGGCAACGACGGAAATATAAGTAATAAAAATGTAGAAAACTGTATAAATAGTGATCTAGCGAACAATTATGGTAATTTTTGTCAAAGAACATTTGCATTTGCTGAAAAGAACTGTAAAGGCCTAGTTCCATCTGACATTGATTTTATTTCAAAGGATTTAAAAATATTAAATTCTTTTAGTGATAATATCAAAAAAATAAGATCTTTAATGGATAAACAGCAGCTCAATGATTATGTTAAATTTATTATTGAGAGATCCTTTGAAGCAAATAAATACTTCAATGATGAAGCTCCTTGGAATAAAAAAACTGACATAAAAAGATTAAATACTATAATATATGTTTCATTAGAAATAATTAGAAAAATTTCAATTTTGTTATTACCTATAATCCCTGACTCAGCAAATAAAGCACTGAGATCATTAAATTTGGATACAAAAAATTTAAAACTTGATAGTGTTTCTAATCATCTTTTAATTAAATCTGGATCTAAATTAAACAATCAAGGAATACTCTTCAAAAAAATTAAAAAAAGAAATGATTGATTCTCATTGTCATTTAGATCATTCACCTTTGTATGAAAATTTAGATGAAATTGTTGGTAGGGCAGAATTTACTGGTATTCGATTTTTATTAACTATTTCTACTAGCTTAAAAAGTTTTGAAAAAGTTAAAACAATTATTTCTAAATATAAAAATATTTATGGAACTCTAGGCATTCATCCTCATGTAACCAAAGATCACGCTAGCGTAGATAAAAAAAAGATATTGGAACTTAGAGGTAGGAATAAAAAAATTATTGGAATCGGTGAAACAGGTTTAGATTTCTATTATGAAAATAGTGATAAATTAATTCAAAAAAAAATTTTTATAGAACATATTAAGGCTGGTATTGATCTTGACCTTCCTATAATTGTTCATTCTAGAAACGCTGAAATTGATACTTTTAATATTTTGAATGATTTTTCTTCACAGAATCCAAAAATACTTATGCACTGTTTTACTGGTACTTACGATTTTTCAAAAAAACTACTTGATCTGGGTGCTTATATTTCGTTAAGCGGAATAATAACTTTTAAAAAAAGTACTGAATTACAACAAACAGCTTCTTCTATTCCAATTGATAGACTTCTTATTGAAACTGATTCTCCATTTCTTGCTCCAGTACCAAAAAGAGGATCTTCGAATGAGCCTTCATTTATACAATATACGGCAAAAAAGTTAGCAGAAATTAAAGATATTTCTTATAAAGATTTAATAGTTTATACATCTAATAATTTTAATAAATTATTCTCGCTAAATCAGTGAAAACATTTCTAACAATTCTGGGTTGCGGAAGTTCCATGGGTGTGCCTAGACCTGATGGTTTTTGGGGTTCATGTGATAGAAATAATATAAAAAATTATAGAACAAGATGTTCTGTTCTAATTTCCAAAGGAAATAATAATATTTTAATTGATACTTCTCCCGACTTAAGATTTCAATTATTAAATAATAAAATACAAAATATAACTTCGGTTTTGTATTCTCATAAGCATGCTGATCAGACTCATGGAATTAATGATTTAAGGATTTTTTTTCTTAAGAATAAAAAAAAAATAAATATTTATGCTAACTGTGTTACTCTTACTTACCTCAAAAATAATTTTTCATATTCTTTTAAAGATGGATTTGGATATCCTGCAATATTAAAAGCCAACAGATTAAAAAATTATTTTTCTTTAGGTACTAATAACGAATTGATTAGATTCAAATCAATCAAGGTTAAACATGGAAACATTAATAGTGTGGGCTATATATTTAATAATTCTGCCTATATTAGTGATTGTAATAAAATTTCAAGATCAAACTTAACAAAATTAAAAAATTTAAAATATTTTATAATTGATTGCTTGAGATATAAACCTCATCCTTCGCATTTTTCTCTTAATGAAGTTTTAAGTGTTTTAGAGACAATTAAACCTAAGCAAACAATTTTAACAAATTTACATTCAGATTTAGATTATAATATTTTATTGCAAAAGTTACCAATCAATGTAAAACCGGCGTTTGATGGGTTAAAAATACAACTATGAAATGAAAAAAAATAAAATTATTGTTACCGGAGGAGCGGGGTTTGTAGGAACTAATTTAATTAATTTATTGTTAAAAAAAACGAGATATAAAATAATTAGTATTGATAATTATTCCTCAGGACTTAAAAAAAATCATATAAAAAGTAAAAGGGTAAATTATATAAAAGCGGACACAAAAAATATTTTTCAGATTTTAAAAAATTATAAAGCTATCAATTCCATTTTTCATTTCGGAGAATTTGCTAGAATTTATCAAAGTTTTATAAAAATGAATGAATGTATTAATTCAAATTCTGTTGGAACTAATGCTGTTTTTAACTATTGTTTAAAAAATAAAATCAAACTTATTTATTCAGCTACTTCTGCATCATTGGGAAATAAGGGCAATGATAGAAATTTATCTCCTTATGCTTTTACAAAAGCTAAAAATTTAGAATTATTGGAAAATTTAAAGAAATGGTTTAACTTTAAATATGAAGTAATTTATTTTTACAATGTTTATGGACCATACCAAATATGCAAAGGTAAAATGGCTACTGTAATAGGAATATTTGAAGATCATTATAAATCCAAAAAACCCTTACCAATTGTAAAACCAGGAAACCAGACAAGAAGATTTACTCATATTTATGATACAGTTGAAATTTGTTACAAAGCGTGGAAAAAAAATCTATGCAGGCATTATAGTATTGCAAATCATAAAAGTTATTCAATTTTAGAAGTTGCTAGAATGTTTGGGACAAAAATTATATATATGTCCAAAAGACCTGGAGAAAGATATGCTTCGGCATTAACAAATATGAATTTATCTAATAAAGTTTATAAATATTTTGGTAAAATTGATCTTAGAAAATACATAAAAAATATTGTAATAAACAATTATTAAATTTAATCCAAAGCTTTTTCTAAAGATTTAATAAATTTTATTGAAGAGGGATTTGTTATCGAAGCAAAGGTATCTAGAACTTTACCATTCTTGCCAATTATTATTTTGTGAAAATTCCATTTAGGAATAGCTGATTTTCCGTGATTTTCTCTTGCCCATATATAAAAAGGATGTGCATTTTTACCTTTTACAGAAACTTTTTCTGTCATTGGAAATGTAATACCAAATTTAGCTTCGCAAAAATTTTTAATTTCCTCATTACTACCTGGTTCTTGTTTCCCAAAATCGTTTGATGGAATACCTAACATTATAACACCTTTATCTTGATATTTATTCCAGATCTTTTGCATATCATCATATTGTCTTGTAAAGCCACACTGACTAGCAACATTAATAACAATAATAACTTTGTTTTTAAATTCGTTTAAATTTAATTCACTTCCATCAAGATCATTAAATTTAAATTCGTAAGCTAATTTATTATAGTCAGCTTTAGTATTTGTGTCTAAAAAAGAAATCATTATAATAAAAAACAGAAAATAGTATTTATAAAATTTCGGCATTTAATTTTATTTCTTTTTACTAGTAACTAACAGTAATAATAAATAGCCCATTAAAGTTGA
>AZHR01000036.1 GCA_000504625.1 alpha proteobacterium SCGC AAA240-E13 | reverse complement strand
AAAAAAAATTAAGGGATAAAATAGTGAAAAAATTATTATTAATATTAGCTTATACTATAAGTATAAGTGCTGATATATCATTACCAAACAATTTTATAACTGATTTTAATCAGACAATTACTAATGACAAAGGTAAACAAATTAATTATTATGGAAGTATTGTTTTTAAGCAAGAAAAAGAGATTTTGGTTGATGAAGAAGGTACAGAACAAAACATAATAAGTAAATTTTTTAAATGGAATTATAAAAAACCTACACACAAAGAGGTTTGTAGCGATGGTATTCAACTTATAGTTATTGACCATGATTTAGAACAAGTTTCCAAATATCTTATAGATGATGGATTAGATTTACAAAAAGTATTAAAAGTTGCTCAAAAAATTAGTAACAAAGATTATAAAGCAGTTTATAAAGATATAGAGTATCTCATTACGCTAGATAGTGATGGTAAATTACAAAAGATTTTTTATACTGATAGTTTGGATAATAGGGTCAAAATAGTATTTGAACATATGGTTTATAATGATAAAAGCTTTGATAATAGAAGTTTGGAGTGTGATGCACCTGATGATTATGACACTATAGAGGGGTAAATTTTGGGTAAATTATTTGCAAGTTTTCAGTTTAATACAGAATTTTTTATAATGTTGGGGCTTTTTTTTCTTATTACATTTCTTATTACTATCATTATTGTTTTTTTTATTTCCAAAATCAATACACTCAATGCTATATTAGACCAAGCCAAAGAGATAGATGAAGCTAAAATAGCCAAGATATCTTTGTTGGAAAAAGAGTTAGAAGAATCAAAACTAAAAGTTGCAGAGTTAACTAGAGAGTTACAATTTTTGCCAAAAAACAAAGAAAGATTAGAAAAAGCAAAACAAGATATAGAAAATCTCAAAGAAGAATTAGCATCTCAATCTAAAGAACATCTAAAGGTCTTACACAAACAAAAAATAGATTTTGAACAATTAAGTGTTCATTATGAGTTGCTAAATAATAGTTATTCAAAACTTGAAGATAAATATAATAGACTCAAAATTAAAAATGAATCATTGGTTGAAGAAAATAATAGGTTACATACAGAAATTAGAGAAAATTTAGTTAGAATATCAGAACAAGAGAAACAAAATCTCGAAAAAATAGCAATGATGAAAGAACATAGAGGAGAGTTAAAAAAAGAGTTTGAACAATTAGCATCCAAGATATTTGATGGTAATTCTAAAGAGTTTTCAAAATTAAGTCAAGTAAATATAACAAATATGATTAAACCTTTGGAGACGCAAATTAATGAATTTAAGCATCAGGTACAGACTCTATATAGTAGTGAATCCAAAGATAGGGCAATGTTAAAACAAGAGATAAAATCTCTCAAAGACCTAAATAAACAGATTAGTCAAGATGCCATAAATCTAACCAATGCACTCAAAGGCGAAAAAAAACAACAAGGAATTTGGGGAGAGATGATATTAGAAAAGGTATTAGAATCATCAGGTCTTCGCAAGGGTGTTGAATATACTAGAGAGGTATCACTCAAAAATGATGATGGTAAATCCTATAGACCAGATGTTATAGTTCATCTACCTGACAAACGAGATTTGATTATAGATGCCAAAACTTCACTAAATGCGTATGAGAAATATATAAGTAGCAAAAACTCAAAAGAGCTACATCTCAATAGTCATGTAAAAGCATTGAGAAATCATATCAAAAAATTATCTGATAAAAATTATGAGAAGCTATTAGGTATTAATACGCTAGATTTTATTTTTATGTTTGTTCCGATTGAAGGTGCTTTGGCTGTAGCATTGGAACATGATAGTTCATTATATGATGAGGCATTCAAAAAACAAATATTATTAGTAGGGCCTACTACATTATTAATTGCTATGAGAGCTATAGAAAATGTATGGAAATATGAAAAACAGACTCAAAATGCCAAAGAGATAGCCTCCAGAGCGGGAGCATTATATGATAAATTTGTCAATTTCTCTGAAGATATGGTCAAAATTTCAAAACAATTTGAGACACTTCATGGCAGTTTTGAATCGGCAAAAAAACGATTAAGTGAGGGCAGAGGAAATATTATTAGACAAGTAGAACAACTCAAAGATTTAGGAGCTAAAACTAATAAACAAATTCCTCAAGAGATGAGTTAACTTTTCTATATCATTGAATAATAACTACAACAGCAATTGCAAATCCACCGTCATGAGCAATAGATAATGAAGAGTCTTTGATTTGGTGGTACTTTTGTGCTTGTGAAGTTAGTTTAAAATGAGGGGCATTTTTTTTATCTTTATATATAATAATATCATGAAAAGATAGCTCCTTACTTATTCCACATCCCAAAGCTTTGGCTATTGCTTCTTTGGCCGCCCAATATCCTGCTATAGATTCTACTCTTTTTGCTACTTGTTTTTCATTTGGATTTAAAAACCTATCTATGAATTTATCTCCAAATTTTTGTATAGATTTTTCTATTCTACTGACTACAGTTATATCTGTTCCTATTTTCATAATGTTAGTTTACCTAATTTTTAGATAAAATATACAAAAAATTAAAAGAGTTACATGGAAACTATATTTGCATTTATCGGAACTCCTTTTGTCAAGCTTATGAAAAGTATGGATAGGTTTGGAGCTTTTATTCTATTTCAGCTTAATCTAATACCTCTTTCTTTTAAGAGACCATGGAGAATCAAACAAATTTTTGAACAATTAGATGTTATTGGAGTAGGAACTATTGCTGTTATATTTTTAACAGCTCTTTTTACAGGAATGGTAGAAGCTGTTCAATTATATCAAGGGTTTAGTAAATTTGGAGCAGAGGGCTTTATGGGATATACTATATTTATCTCTATTACTAGAGAATTAGGCCCTGTATTTGCCTCTTTGATGGTAATCTCTAGGGCTATATCTTCTATGGCAGCAGAACTTGGGACTATGAGAGTAACAGAACAAATAGATGCTATAGAGACATTGGCTGTTGATTCTAAAAAATATTTAATAATCCCAAGAATTATTGCTACTATGTTTTCTTTGCCAATGCTTGTTATATTTTTTGATTTTATTTCAAACTTTAGTGCTTTTTTAATTTCATGGTTAATGTTGGATTTAAATCCTGTTGGATATGTAGATACTATTAAACAACTATTGAGTTTTTCAGATATAGGAACAGGTCTTATCAAAGGACTATTTTTTGGTTATTTTGTAGGCTCAATTGGCTCTTATGTAGGGTATAATACTTCAGGTGGAGCTAAGGGTGTAGGGATATCTACAACCAAAGCAGTGGTCTTATCCTCTATTACCATCTTTATTGCCAACTATTTTTTGTCAGCAATATTTATGATATTAAAGTGGTAGATTTTTAGATATCTTTAAAGTATTTCAAAAATCTATCTTTGTATGTTCTTTTGTACTCATTTTTTGCATTTGTAAGCTGTTTATTTTGAATTTCTGAACCTTTTGAATTTCTTGTCCAGATAATAGTAATCTCCCCTCCATTTTTAAGCTTCATAGCTATTTTAATGGTATTATTATTTTCTGATAACTCTATTTTATCTGTTATTTCAGTTTTGAGGTGTTCATCTGAAATTTTTGAATCTATTGAAATATTAGAATCTTTGGTTATATCAGTAGAATATATTAGTCTTTTATAAAAACCATCATCTTTTTTGTGAAAAATTCCAACTTCTTGAGTAGGAATTAAATTTTCTACTTGCATTGTAAAATAATAACCATAGTCATCATCATCAAGTTTTTCTATAATCAAATCAGAACTATTTACAACTTTGTTTATAGTAATGTTTTCCTTATATGAAAATATACCTTTTTTGAGAGTATAATTTCCCTCAATACTTTGTTGATTAGCAGATTTTGTAATATCTTTAGATATATTAGATATTTCTGTTCCGCAACCTATAAATAAAAGTCCTATAAATAAGAGTATAACATGTGGCATTTGAATTCCTATTAAGTAAATTTTGTTTATTTTATCAGAAAAAAGATAACAATTTTTTAACAAAACATTAAATAAAACTTATAACCTAACGATAGTTACACCCAAATTTCCTTTTTGTCCATGAAATGATTGTAATTTAGGATAAACTTTGAGATAATCAATAATAACCTTTTTTAATACTCCTGTACCTGTTCCATGAATTATCTCTACTTCTGAAAATCCATTTACCAAAGCATCTGATAGAAATTTATCCAATTTTTCAATAGCTTCATCAGCAAAACAACCCAAAAGTTTGATGGATATAGCTCCTCTATTTGGTTTTTCTACTGTTACATTAGTTTTTGGTTTGATTTTTGGAGGCAAAGTACCAATTCGTTTGAGCTTAGAGAGTGGTACACGCATTTTTAGACCATCAATCTCTATTGTTGCTTCTTTGTCTTTAATAGCTATTAATTCTCCTTTGGACGAACGATATTTTACTCTATCTCCCACTTTTAATACTATTTTATTTGGTTGAGTTACCTCTTTTACCTGTTTTGAGCGTTCTTTATGTTTGTGTGCATCATTTAATAATCGCCTCCCCTCTGTTGACTCTTTGACTTTGATTGCCTCTCTAGCTCGTTTAATAGCTGCATTGTATCTATTTTCTAGTGTAGCTATAGCTTTTCTATGTTTTTCATTGAGTCTATCTTCTATATCTTGCAAATTCTCTTTTTTATTTTGAACTATTTTGAGTTCATTGTCTATTTTTTGAATTTTTAGACGCATCTCTCTTTCTAGTGTAGTTGATTTTTCTATTAACTCATTTAAATTTTCTTTGTCTTCTCCATATATCTTTTTGGCTTTGGTTACTATATATTCAGGAATACCATATCTCTGTGCCGTCTCAAAAGCATAACTTTTTCCAATACTACCTTGCAAAAATGTATAGGTAGGCTCTCTTTTCTTTTCATTATATAAAGCAGCAATTAACTCAACATCATTATCACCACTCATAAGTGAAGCTAATCTTTTATGATGAGTTGTTACGATAAATACTATATCTTTTTTGCGTAATTCATCTAACATAACACGAAACAAAGAAGAAGCCTCATCACTATCTGTTCCTAATTCTATCTCATCAACTCCTACTATTGCACTCTCTTTGTCAAATAATTTAGCAAACTCCACCATTCTACCTGCAAAAGTAGATATATCATTTTTGACTGATTGTGGGTCATCAATTACAGCTTCTATAGATTTATAGTGACCCACTTTTGTTTTTTGTGCATTACATCTAAAAGGTAATAGATTTTTACTCATATATACAGCAGACAACAAAGATTTAAGTAACATAGTTTTCCCACCTGCATTAACCCCTGTAATTAACATAACAGATTTATCTAGTGTAATAGTAATAGGTTTTGGATTTTCTATAGCAGGATGACAAAATTCATTTAATTGAATATCTCTTTTTTGAGATGGTAAAATAAACTGATAATCATAAGCCCTAGCAAACTGTACTCTAGCTTGATAGTGGTCAAATCTATCATACTCTTTGTTTATAAATCGTATAAATAGATAATATTTGGTTAAAGTTGCAGAAAATATTTGACAATATCTATAGATTAATTCCTCTTTTCTTGATAATAAATTAGACTCTTTTTCTTTGAGATGAGATACACTTTGAGGTAATATATAAAAAAATCCTCCAGAGGTTCGTCCAACTACAGAGGCTTTTATAACTTTATTAAAACCGCCACGAACCAATAGTG
>AZHR01000035.1 GCA_000504625.1 alpha proteobacterium SCGC AAA240-E13 | reverse complement strand
GGAAAAATAGCAAAAGAAGCTCTTAAAAATGGAAATTCAAATAAAAGTAAATTCTCAGAAATAACTGCAATGCAAAAATTTATACTTTCTATAACAAAAAATGGTTATGGTAAAAGAACATCGTTTTATGATTATCGAGTTACTAATAGAGGTGGTAAGGGTATTATTGGAATAATAAATTCTCCCAGAAATGGTAACGTAGCCGCATCTTTTCCAGTAGATGAGGGTGACGAAGTTTTAATTTCTACAGATAAAGGGAGAGTAATTAGATGTGCAGTTAAGGAAATTAGAATAGCAGGAAGAAATACACAAGGAGTAAGAATTTTTAAACTATCTGGAGAGGAAACAGTAGTTTCGGCTATAAAAATTGATGATAATTTAATTTAATGACAAAGATAGCAATTTATCCAGGTACATTTGATCCAATAACCTTCGGGCATATCGATTTAATTATAAAAGGCTTGAAAGTTGTAGATAAAATCATCGTAGCAATTTCGAATGGCATGAATAAAAATCATTTGTTCTCCGTAGATGAAAGAATGTTGATAATTCAGAGGGCTCTATATAAAGATTTAAAAATTAATAGAAAAAAAGTAGAAATAATTTCTTTTAATAATCTTACAACCTCATTGTGTAAAAAATATAAAGCCAATCTTATATTAAGGGGACTTAGAGCTGTATCTGATTTTGAATATGAATTTCAGTTAGCTGGGATGAATAAAAAACTAAATCATAATATTGAAACAATTTTCTTAATGTCAGATGTTGAAAACCAAATTATTTCATCAAAATTTGTAAAAGAAATAGCAGAATTTGGTGGAGATATATCTAAATTTACTACAAAAAGCACCATTAAAATACTAAAAGAAAAACTAAGATGAAGAAACTTTTTTATTTTATATTTATATTTATATTTACAACCCAATTATTTGCAAAGGAGAATATTATGATTTTGAAGTTAAAATATGGAGATGTAAAGATTAAACTTTTTTCTGATATAGCACCAAATCATGTAAAAAGATTTAAAACTCTTGCAGAATCAAATCAATATGATGGTGTAGTTTTTCATAGAGTAATAGAAGGATTTATGGCACAAACTGGCGATGTTCAATTTGGTAATTCTTTAAATGCAAATTTTGATATGGCTAGAGTTGGCACAGGAGGATCTGATTTGCCTAATTTAAAAGCCGAGTTTAGCAATATTGCCCATGAAGAGGGAATTTTATCAATGGCAAGATCTACGGATCCAAATAGTGCAAATAGTCAATTTTTTATATGTTTTGCTGAAGCTCCGCATTTAGATAGAAATTACACAGCTTTTGCTAAGGTAATTGAAGGCATGGAATATGTACATAAAATTAAAAAAGGTAAAGATTCAAGCGGCTCAGTTAGTAATCCTGATGTTATCATTAGCTTAAGAAGTACAAAATAATAATAATATTTATTATGACATTAAAAAAGTTTTCTTTTAGTGTTATTAGTGAACATAAATATGCAAGGGTAGGTCGAATTTTTACACAACATGGTATTGTTGATACCCCTGCGTTTATGCCAGTTGGTACCCAGGGATCTGTAAAAGCCGTATTTATTAAAGATCTGATTGCAGCGAAAAGTCAAATCATTTTGTCTAATACATATCATCTAATGCTAAGACCTGGAATAAATAGAATTTCTTCACAAGGTGGTTTACATCAATATATGAATTGCAAAATTCCAATCTTAACTGATTCTGGAGGTTTTCAAATCATGTCCTTATCAAAATTAAACAAAATTGATAAAAATATTGGTGCAATATTTAAATCTCATATAGATGGAAGTGAAATAATATTGAGTCCAGAAGAAAGTATAAATATACAAAAGAGCTTAAATTCAGATATTATAATGGTTTTAGATGAATGTCCGAAAATTACTGAAAATAAAAATATATTAAAAAAATCAGTTGATATATCACTTGAATGGGCCTTAAGATCCAAGAATGCTTTTGGATTAAATCCTGAAAAAGGAATTTTTGGAATTGTTCAAGGGGGATTATTCAAAGATTTGAGACTAGAGTGTTTAGACAAATTGATTAAAATAGAATTTGACGGATTCGCATTAGGGGGATTGGCAGTAGGTGAAACTCAGGACCAGATGTTTAGTATTTTAGATGATGTTAAAGATTATTTACCTCAAGATAAACCACGATATTTAATGGGTGTAGGTACGCCCTCTGATATTTTAGGCGCAGTAAAGAAAGGTATAGATATGTTTGATTGTGTTTTACCCACAAGATCTGGTAGAACGGGATTAGCTTTTACTTGGAATGGTAAAATTAATATTAAAAACTCAAAATTTAAAAATGATAATTCCCCTCTAGATGAAAAGGTTACCTTATGCGACTTAAACAAATATTCAAAAAATTATTTGAATCATCTATTTAATGTGAATGAAATATTAGCTTCAATGCTGTTAACTTTGCATAATATTAACTTTTATCAACAATTAATGAAACAGATTAGAATATCTATAAATAATGGAACATTTGATGATTTTCATGATAAATATATAAATATAATTTAATATATAAATTTATTTTTATAATTGATTGTTATTTAAAAAAAAGTCTAAAAAGTTTTTTTATGGGGCCGTTAGCTCAGTTGGTAGAGCACTTCCCTTTTAAGGAAGGTGTCATTGGTTCGAATCCAATACGGCTCACCAAAAATCTCATGCTTTGGTAGTTTTCATAATTCTAAATTTAATAAAAAACGTAAATTTCATCAAGTAGTGAGCTCAGAGTGTGTTCAGAATTGTGTACGAAAGAAGGGGTTAGTGATATATTTAAGAATGAAAAAGTTTCTAGCGATCTTGGTTATGGGTTTGTTGTATTGAAATGCTGATAGATTACATTAAAATGAGAAGGTCTGAAGCGCAGGCAACAGAAAGCTTTACCTTAAAAAAAATATATGAAAAAATAATATATGAAAATTTTAGGTTTAAATACTGGAGAAATTAATTCTTCTGCAGCACTGTTAAATAATGGAGAAATAATTTTTGCTGTCCAAGAAGAAAGGCTAAACAGACATAAATTTACAAGAAAATTTCCTCTAAACTCGATTAAATATTGTCTTAATAAAGGAAAAATAAAAATAACAGATTTAGATGTTATTAGCGTTGGATGGAACCCATCTGCTCATATGCTAAAATACAATTCATCAATTTCTGAAGTAAGAACTCTAAGAGAGCATAACCTTTATACAGTATCTGATAATTTATTTAATTTAACAAATAGGATTCCAGGAGATTACACAGTAGTAAAACATGGAAGTAATAAAAACTTACTTGAAGTGTACCATATTCAACATCATCTTTGTCATGCAGCTAATGCATTTTTTTTATCAAATTTCAAAGAGGCCGCAATTTTAACTGTAGATTTTAAAGGAGAGAGGCAATGTACAACTTGGTGTATTGGAAAAAATAATAAAATAAAAGTTTTACAATATCAAAATATTCCAGATTCTCTTGGAATGCTTTATACAACTTTTACAGCTATTTTAGGATATAGGCCCGACGATGATGAATGGAAAGTTATGGCAATGTCTGCTTATAATATAAAATGCAATGAGTATATTAAAAAAATTAAATCTACATATAGATTATTAGAAAATGGTAAATTAAAGCTTAATTCAAAATATTATGGATTTTTTCATCGTAATAATAAAGATTTATTCACAAAAAGTATATTAAAATTGCTTAATATTAAATCTGTAGCTTATAAAAGCAGTCCATCAACTAAAAATATTATTATAGCAAAGGCATTGCAGTATTGTGCCGAAGAAATTGCAACTCATTATTTAAAACATTTATATAAAATAACAAAATGTAAAAATTTAGTATTAGGGGGTGGATTTTTTATGAACTCAGTATTTAATGGAAAAATAGGAGACAAAACTAAATTTAAAAATTATTTTATCCCTTATGCTCCTACCGATACTGGAAATTCTATTGGTAGTGCACTTTACACATATCACTGCATATTTAATAAACCAAGAAAAATAATATCGAATTCAGCACTGCTTGGACCAAATTTTACAGATAAAGAAATAGAATTGGTACTAAAAAAAAGAAAAATTAAATTCAAAAAAATTAAAAATTTTGCAAAAGTAGTTGCTAATGAATGTAACAATGGCGGAATAGTAGCTTATTTTAGAAACAAACTTGAATTTGGAGATCGTTCATTAGGATGCAGATCAATCATTGCCGATCCCAGACAATCTAATACAAAAGATAAAATAAATAAGTATATTAAATATAGAGAAAATTATATGCCCTTTGCCCCTTCTGTAATTGAGGAAAAAGCAAATATCTTTTTTGAAGTTAATAAAGATTATAAATGTAAATATATGGAAAAAGTTATTCCAGTAAGGAAAAAATATAGAAATCAACTACAAGCAGTGACTCATTTAGATGATAGTGCAAGATTACATACGGTAAATAAAAATGAAAATAATGACTTTTATAAAATATTGATCGAATTTGAAAAATTAACAAATTTTCCAATACTTCTAAACACATCTTTTAATGTACGCGGTGAACCAATAGTAAATTCCCCTGATGATGCCATTTCTACCTTTTATAATTGTAAACTTAAAGTATTAATAATTGGCGATTATTTAATTAAAAAGTCTCAAAATAAATTAAAGTTAAATTTTTAGATTTAATAATTTATAGAAACTTATGTCCGGATATGAAATAATTGATGGTTTGGAAAATTGATAAAGCCTGAAAATTAAAAATAACCGTGCAGTTCATTTTTTAAAATCTACTCACCGTGTAGTTTCCAAATAGGGAAGGGGGTGTCCTATTTATTTTTTAAAAAATCGGACACTTTTTAAATGCAAATCAGCATAAAAAAAAGTGTACACAAAGTGTCCAATTTTCCATACGGAATTTTCCCGAAAATATAGGTTTTAAGTTCATAAAACGCCCATCAATGGTAAAATTATTTCCAATTTGACTTCAGAACGTTGTTGTGTAATTTCCTTTTAAGGAAGGTGTCATTGGTTCGAATCCAATACGGCTCACCAAATCCTGTTGATATTTCATTGTTTTAGAAAGAGAATTGAGTTTAGAGACTAGTGGTTTTTGCTCTAAAAGACGCTCATATCTATGTATGAAGTATGTATGAAAACCTTTGTTCTCTTAAAGTTCAAGAATTGAGACTATCAGTTTTTGTTCTTGGTTATGAAAGGATAAGGATATGGTCGAAGTTCATCACTCTTCTTGTGTCAGTCATACAATCCAGATTCATCTAATTTTATTGGTGGTGATAAAGATTCAGTAGAAATAAATGAAAATGATTTTCCACCAGACGATCGAGAACCAGATTTTTTCAAAGCAAATTACCGAAGGTAGCAGAGTCTATTTATAACTTGAAGAAACAGAGTTAACAAATTATATAAATTTCAATCATTTTAGTATTTTCTTTTTCTGGGGAAACTGAATTGTAGTCTTCAAGTGGTTGAGGGTTGGCCCGTAAGTAGTTAACACTAAATCTTCAGTCCTCAATCACATCATATTGTATCACTTAAAAATCCTTGTTCTCTGTTCCATCATTCCTAATTGAATGTGATTAACACCAAGAGCCACGATGAAATGATTTTATAAGTAAATTAAGCCTTTTAAAACAATTGAAAGATTGAAGATATTGTATAATCTGCTCGCATAATTAAAATGAACAAACAAAGTCTCGATTTTTTTATAAATGAAAACATACAAATTGATTTACAAAATTTTGTTATAAGTTTAATTTGTGTTTCAATTCTTAGTTTATTAATACAACTATTTTATATTC
>AZHR01000034.1 GCA_000504625.1 alpha proteobacterium SCGC AAA240-E13 | reverse complement strand
AACTTAAAAAATATGAAAATTTGAATTTGAGTTTGAACCAACAAGTTGCAAAACTTAACGAACAGTATTTAAAATTTAAAGGACGTAATGTCCAATTAGAGAATGATTTTACCAGAGTTTCGAAAGAATTAAATGAGCGAACACATGATAAAGAATTTCAAACAAAGTTGGATCTTATTTATAAACAACAAAATGTTATTAAGGACTATCAAAACCAAATTTCAAAACTTAAGGAAGAAAATAAATTATTAGAACAAAACACTGAACTGCCACCCAGCTGGTTAACGGGGGATTTAAAATTTAGTCAAGTGCTAAAGAACGATACAGATAAAGTTTCGGGAGGATTAAACCAACAAGAATATGACGATGAATTAAAAGCAAAATCAAAATTTATTTTTGAACAACAAAATATTATTCAAGATTACCAAGATCAAATTTCAAAACTTAAAGAAGAAAATCAATTATTAGAAAAAAATTCTGATAAAACAATTCACCAGGAAGATCATAAAAATGAAATGGAAGATATTGCTGGAAAAATTAAATATTATCAGGATGATAATTTGAGACTAAGCAATGAACTAGTCAAATTATCAAATAAATTAGAAAATACAAAAAATCAGCTAGCAGACTTCGAAAATAATAAGGCTAGGCTTATGTCTCAGTTAGAAAATTTAAATAACATTGTGTCCGAGAACAATGTTATAGGTAGTCCGTTTGATACCGCTATATCAAAAATAGATAATAAATCATCAGCAGATGAAAAAATTTCTAACAAAAAACAAATAACACAAAATAAATTTGAAAAAAAATTTACTCCTAAAAAAATAGAAAATTATGAAGAAATGAATCGTATAACAAGAGACATCTTTAAGAAATAACTAAATCAAAAAAATAAATTTTATTGAAATTCTCAAAAAGATTTTAATTGTTCATTAATATTATCGAATGCCTGCGTAAATCCATCCATTGGGAGAGTAAGAGAAATAGGTTCTTCATCTTCAAAACCGTAAAAAGTAATTTTCATTTTGTTAAAATTTTTCATTGAGTATTTAAGTATTCTGTAGCTCTTAAACACAGCCAAGCAACTTTTGTCCTCACATTCTAAAAACGATCTGGTAAATTTTATCTTGTCATCAAAGCTTATTTTCAATCGCTTTTTTATGTTTACTCTAGGAGGTAGGGGAGTCATAATGTTTAAACTTTCTTTTACTTTAGCATTCAAATTTTTTGTGATTTTATAGACAATTAAAAACGTTTCGTTTTGTTGTTTAATATTAATTTTTCGAACAATCTCACATTGTCTTTCTTTCTCATAATCTTTACAATAATAAGTCCAGTAACCAGAACGTTTAGTTTCAATCTGTTTTTCATTTGTCTCAGAGGCAATTACGAACATGCATGAAAATAAAAGAAGCAATAAACTAGTTTGTAAATTCCTAAAGATCATCAATATTTCAACATTATTGTTACAATTATAAGTTGCATTACAAATTGATTATTATATATAAAAATATAGACATTTATTATAAAAGGTTTGGTGGAGATGAAAAAAGTTGTTTTTGTAGTAGTTATTACTCTATTTTTAAATGGGTGCTTTCAGATATTAGCTCTTGTAGGACCCGCTGCTACGGGTGTAGCCAGTGGAAATATCTATCAATCGGCTATTTCCTATTCATTAAGCTATGGGGTTAAAAAAACAACGGGGAAAACAATACTTGAGAATGTTATAGATTTAAATAAAGATTCTAAACGCAGAAAAAAAATAGCAAAGAATGAGAAAAATAAGGAATTAATAAATTCTTTTTATCCTAGGACGTATCCTGGGACCTTTAAGCTAATTATGTTTCCTTACTAAGTTCTAAAATTATCGCCAAAAAAAAATTTATCAGCAATAGTTATGATAAATTTCATTGTTTAAAAAAAAACGGGGAAAATAAATTTTACGGACAATAATTATTTTAATACAATTTAAAATTAATAAAAATGAAAAAAATAGAAGATTTAAAAGTAAAAATATTTTCCGACGGCGCTGATAAGAAAGATATGTTAGATATGAATAGCAAAACTTTCATTAAGGGTTTAACGACTAATCCTACCTTGATGAAGAAAGCGAGCATTAAAGATTATGAAACATTTGCAAAAGATATTCTTTCAACAATAAAGGAAAAACCAATATCTTTTGAAGTTTTTTCTGATGATTTTAATGAGATGGAAAAACAAGCAATGAAAATTACAAGTTGGGCTGATAATGTTTATGTAAAAATTCCTATAACAAATACAAAAAAAGAAAGTTCTAAAGAATTAATTCAACGTTTAGCCGAAAAAAAAGTTAAATTAAATATTACTGCGATAATGACTTTGGGTCAGGTCAAAACAGTACTGTCGGTACTTGATAATAAAGTTCCGAGCATTATATCCGTGTTTGCTGGAAGAATAGCTGATACAGGCAGAGATCCCATTCCATTGATGAACGACTGTTTAAAAGCGATGAAAATTAATTCGAAATCTGAATTACTTTGGGCAAGTCCCCGGGAATTACTCAATATAATTCAGGCGGATAAAATAGGTTGCCATATTATAACAGTGACAAAAGATATAGTTAAAAAATTACAATTAATTAATTACGATTTAGAAGATTATTCATTAGATACCGTTAAAACGTTTTATAAAGATGCTATAGGTGCAGGTTTTAAAATCAATTAAATAACAAAGAATGTGACTAAAAAAATTTTGGTAACAGGTTGTGCTGGTTTTATAGGCAGCAATCTAGTTGACAAATTACTTCTTAATAATAGCAGTGTCATTGGTATTGACAACTTAAATACTGGCCAAAAAAAATTCTTGAAATATGCCCTTAAAGATAAAAATTTTAAATTTATTAAATGCGATTTATTAAATTTTAAAAAAATAGAAAAAATTTTCAAAAATATAGATATTGTTTTTCACTTAGCTGCAAATGCTGACGTCAGATATGGTTATAAAAACCCTTTTAGAGACTTGGAACAAAATACAATAACTACATACAATGTATTAGAAGCAATGAGAAAAAATAATGTAAATAAAATTGTTTTTTGTTCTACAGGATCAGTTTATGGGGAACCAAAAAATTTTCCTACTCCAGAAAATGACAATTTTCCAATACAAACATCGTTTTATGGTGCATCGAAAATTGCTGGAGAATCTTTTGTTCAAGCATATTGTGAAGCATTTAATTTTAAAAGTTGGATATTTCGCTTTGTATCCATTTTAGGTAACCGATATACTCATGGTCATGTTTACGATTTTTGTAATCAATTATTTAAAAATCCAACTTATTTAAAAGCTTTAGGTGATGGAAATCAAAGAAAATCTTATTTGAATGTTGATGATTGTATTAGAGCTATTCTTATTGCAATAAAAAAATCAAAGAATAAAATAAATATTTTTAATCTTGGAACAAACGAATATATTAGTGTAAGGCAATCAATAAATGTAATTTGTAATCAGTTAAAAGTTAAACCAAAAATTTCCTTTTCTGGCGGCAAAAGAGGATGGATTGGAGATAGTCCATTCATATTCTTAAGCACTAAAAAAATTAGATCTTTGGGCTGGAAACCCAAATTAACAATCAAGGAAAGTGTAGAACAAACCACCAGATATCTTAAAAATAATAAATGGGTCTTTAAAAAAAGAAAATGAAAGTTTTTGTACAAGGTTTATGGCATTGTGGATGTGTAGTTTCAGCATGTCTTGCATCTTTAAAACATAATGTTATTGCCTATGATGATAATAAAAAAATAGTTAATAAACTTAAAAAAAATACTACTCCTATATTTGAACCAAAGTTAAAAGATTTAATTAAAACGTCAACAGAAGATAGAAAATTATCTTTTGTTAATAATTTAAAAAATTTAAATACAGCAAGCATTATATGGTTTACTTATGACACACCTGTTAATGAATATGATCAAGCAGATACAAAATATGTTTTAGATAGAATTAAAAATACATTAAAAAAACTAAATTCTAATAAATATGTGATTATTTCATCTCAATTACCTGTAGGATCGATAAAGTTATTAGAAAATTATTCAAAGAATATTTTAAAAAAAAAATTCCATTTTTTTTGTTGTCCAGAAAATTTAAGGCTTGGAAATTCATTGTCATCTTTTTTACAGGCAGACCGAATGATTATTGGTTATAGAGATATTAATTCTAAAAAAAAAATCATTAGTTTTTTACAAACAATAAATACAAATTTAATATGGATGAAAATTGAGTCTGCAGAAATAACTAAACATGCAATAAATTCATTTTTAGCTTCATCCATATCTTTTATTAACGAAATATCTTCAATCTGTGAGTACACTGGTGGTGATGCAAAAGAAGTTGAAGAAGGCTTAAAATCTGAAACAAGAATCGGTAGAAAAGCTTTTTTATCTCCCGGGGTACCATTTGCTGGAGGTACGCTAGGAAGAGATGTGAATTATCTGAATGAAATTTCAAAAACAAAAAATTTAAATACAAAACTATTATCTGCAATAAAAACAAGCAACGAAAATCATAAACAATGGATTTATAGTCATTTAAAACATTTAATTCTAAATAAAAAAATTAAAAGAATTTCGATTTGAGTTTATCTCTGTTCCACAAACTATAATTTTTCTTTGCTTTGCCGCATCAAGATCAATTGCTTTATTTCTCATTCCGCTGGTGATAATAAACTTGAGTTTTTTCAGCCTATTTATTAATGACTTGGTAATTTTTGTTCTCTCTCTCATTATCAAGAGAGCCTCGTAATCTTTTAGTTGTTCTCCAGCATCATTTTCATCCCTAAATGCTTCATTAAATATTTTAAATTCATACTTTCCATCAAGTTTTTTCAAATTCAAAAAAGCTTGAGAAACATTTTGGTAATCATCTAAAATAGCAACTTTAAGCATAATTTTTTTTATTAGATAAAAATATTCCAATCAATATTAGTACTGCTCCTACTAAATGAAAAAACATAAACTCTTCTCCAAAAACTATTATTGCCATTATGGTACTAAATACTGGCATTGAATGTAAAAATATTCCAGATCTATTAGCACCAATTATCGCAATACCTTTTATCCAAAAAAGAAATGATGCTAACCCTGGAAACAGTACTACATAAGTTAAAGTTAATATAAAAGGGAGATTTAGAGTTGCAAGATAACCCATTTTCATTTCTATAATATAAATGGGCAATAAAAATATAAGTCCCATGGTTATAATTGTTTGTAGAAGGGCGATTTGTGAAAGTTTATGTTTTTTCTTTTTCAGTAAAGCAGAGTAAATTGCCCAAGAAAACATAGCCACCACCATCCATATATCGCCTTTGTTAAAATTTAGGTTAAATAATAAACTTAATTTTGCCTTGGTTATGATCACCACAACGCCTAATAGAGAAAAAATTATGCCCAAGATCTGATAAACATTTGTTTTTTCAATTTTGAAGATCCAAGAAAAGAAAATAATCATCACTGGTATAGTAGAAATCATTAAAACCCCACTGATTACATTTGTAAAATTTAATGAATAATAAACTATGGAATTAAAAAGTGTAATACTTGTTATTCCCAGTATTATTATAAGCTTAATATTGTCTAACACGTATTTTTTTTTCTCAAAAATTTCCTGAAGCGTAAATGGAGCTAATATTAACCATGCAAATAACCATCTATAAAAATTCAAGGTGAAAGGTGGAATTTCAAAAATGCTGGCTGCTTTTCCCACAATAAAATTTCCAGACCAAAACAATGTGGCAAATAAAAGAAATGTATAAGCAGCTGTATTCTTTGAAAACACTTTTTCCTTAACTAAACCTTAAGGAACTATAAGGTTCAAGATTTAAATTGGTATTATCTCCTGCTAACATTTCAGAAATAATTTTTCCAGAAATTGCACCTAAAGTCCATCC
>AZHR01000033.1 GCA_000504625.1 alpha proteobacterium SCGC AAA240-E13 | reverse complement strand
TATTCCAAGGATCAATCTGGTAAAAGCACAATTAAAACTGTTTCTTTTAATCTTAAGTCTGGCGATCTCGTAAAAATTGAATGTGTAGATTTTTCTGAAACATTAACAGAAAAAAGAGAATGGCAGGATCATTTAAGAGTATCTATTTCCACGCAAGACTTCAGAACCAGAAACACAAATGTAGAATGTATACTGTGTCCGTATTGGACCGATTAGTGCGCCCAAAAAGAATTAATCTTTTATTTTTCAAGCTGTGATTAGGTTTCCGAAGATTTACTAGGGGCGTTCTGTTGCCCGGTGCCCCAGACCGCGCTTTCTTAAATAAATTTAAGCAGCGAGAGCAAATTTATCATTTGCAATTATAATTTAGCCCGTTGCGGCGGAACAATACCGAACGAAAGAATAGCCTTTAGACACTCGTCGATTCTAGTTCACCCCCTTAAGTTGTAAATGGTGGAGGTGGTGGGTACTGCCCCCACGTCCGCAATGTTTATTACGAAATTCGTTTATCGTCGTAGTTGGAAATCCAACTTAATTAATATAAAACTTAGTATTTAAAATTCAACATTTTTTTTGCTCATGGAATTAACAAATCAACAAAAAAAAGAGATAGCAGAACAACAATCTCAAAAAAATACTACTAAAAGGGTAACATCTCCCGAACTTGAAAAAATACTTTATGAAGTATTACCTGTTTTAGATCACGGATTTATAAGGGTCGTGGATTATATGGGAGACGATTCCTCTATAGTCCAATCTGCTAGAGTTTCTTATGGAAAGGGAACTAAAAAAGTCTCTACAGATAGTGGACTCATAAAATATTTAATGCGCCATAGACACAGCACACCTTTTGAGATGTGTGAAATAAAATATCACGTGAAATTGCCAATCTTTGTTGCAAGGCAATGGATTAGACATCGAACAGCAAACGTTAATGAATATTCTGCGCGGTATTCAATTTTAGATAAAGAATTTTATCTTCCAACAAAAGAAAACCTGGCAGCGCAGTCGAAAAATAACAGACAAGGAAGAGGTGATTTAATCAATGGTAAACAAGCGGATGATATTTTAAGAATCTTAAAAGAAGATGCAGAAAAAAGTTATCATGATTATGAAACAATACTTAATGAACGTTATGACGGAACAATAATTGACGAAAATAAAAAAGGACTCGCAAGAGAACTTGCAAGAATGAACTTGACCTTAAATACTTATACGCAGTGGTATTGGAAAACAGATTTGCTAAATTTATTAAATTTTTTATCTTTAAGAGCGGATGATCATGCTCAATATGAAATTAAAGCTTATGCAGATGTAATGATTGATAGCTTAAAAAGATGGGTGCCTATAACTTATGAAGCCTTTATAGATTATAGAATAGGTGGAATGGAGTTATCCTCTAAAGGAAAATCAGTTATCATAAAAATGATTAAAGGAGAAAATTGTGATTTTGAAAGTTCAAAATTATCTAAAAGAGAATGGAATGAATTAATGAATTCTTTTGGCTTTAAAGAAAAGATAATTTAATTTTTTTTGCTAATTCCAGATATATTATTGAAATTTTATGCTCAGGATTTTCCTCAACCAGTGGTTTTCCGTTATCGGCAGCTTTGCCGACATCTAGATTAATAGGAATTTTTCCAAGAAAATTTTTATTAAATTCTTTTGCAACTCTTTCAACTCCACCTTCACCAAAAATATTATATTTTTTTCCATCATCGCCCTCAAAGTGACTCATGTTATCAATAAGACCAACTATTTTAACTTTAAGTTTATCAAACATGTTAATTCCTCTTTTAACATCTAGGAGAGCAATTTCTTGAGGAGTTGAAATAATGATTGCGCCATCAACTTTAATTTCTTGTGCAAATGTCAATTGAGTGTCCCCAGTTCCTGGAGGCATATCGATGATAAGAAAATCCAAATTATTCCAAAGAACTTTTTGAGTGAAAGTTTTAATTGCACTGATTACCATGGGTCCTCTCCAGATCATGGGTGTTTCTTTATCCACTAATAAACCAATGGATATGCATTGCACACCATATTTTTCAATTGGAGTTAAACTTTTTCCATCACTTTCAGGTTTTTGATTAATGTTCATCATTTTGGGTAAAGAAGGTCCATAAATATCTGCGTCAAGAATACCTACTTTTGATCCAAGATTTTTCAAAGCCATCGCCAAATTAATTGCAAATATTGATTTACCCACCCCCCCTTTAGCACTTGAAATAGCAATGGTATATTTTGTTCCTTGTATAGGCTTTTTTATAAAGCTTTTTGGAGCCATTTTTTCTTTCATTGCCTCACTTAGACCTGCGGTTTTTTTGTCCATAGAAATATCTTAACTTGTTTTTCACTCTAAAAACATTATATATATTGGCATGGCTAACAAGGATGATTTCAGAGGTGGTGGAAGTCCTTGGGGCTCACCTCGAGGAGGCGGTAACGGTTCTGGACGAGGAGGACCAACTCCACCAAACATAGATGAAATTATAAAGAAAATTCAAGATTTAATAAAAAAATTTATACCCGGCAATGGTTCCGGCAATAAAACTATAATTTTAGGTTTAGTTATTGTAATCGCCATTTGGGCGTTTAGTGGCTTGTATAGAGTGCTTCCCGATGAGCAAGGAGTTGTTCTAAGATTTGGAAAATTTGCCTCCACAACCCAACCTGGTTTGAATTATCATATCCCTTATCCGGTAGAAACTGTTCTTACTCCCAAAGTTACAAAAGTAAACAGAGTTGATGTCGGTTTTAGATCTGCAAGTGATACAGGAAGAACTTCGGGCATAGATGATGTTCCAGAAGAAAGCCTAATGCTAACCGGTGATGAAAATATTGTAAACATTGACTTTTCAGTTTTTTGGGTCATCAAAGATGCCGGTAAATTTTTGTTTAAAATACAAAGCCCTGTAGTAACAGTAAAAGCTACGGCGGAAACAGCCATGAGAGAAGTAGTAGCAAGAAGTAAACTTCAATCAATATTAACCGAAGGCAGATCCAGCATTGAAATAGAAACACAAAGCATTATGCAAGGTCTTTTGGATGAGTACGAGTCTGGAATAGAGATTACGCAAGTACAAACCCAAAAATCCGACCCACCTGATGAAGTAATTGATGCCTTTAGAGATGTACAAGCTGCAAGAGCAGATATGGAACGTTCAAAGAATGAAGCCGAAGCTTATCAAAATGATGTCATACCAAGGGCGAGGGGTGATGCGGCAAAAGTTTTACAGGAAGCTGAAGCATACAAAAAAAAGGTTATTGCCATGTCAGAGGGAGAAGCGAGTAGATTTTTAGCAATTTATAATGAATACAAGCTTGCTAAACGAGTAACCCAGGAAAGAATGTATCTTGAGACCATGGAAAAAGTTTTAGCGGATATAGATAAAGTTATTATAGATAGAAAAGCAGGAGGAGTGGTTCCTTACTTACCTTTACCGGAGTTAGGGAAGAAATCGAAAGGAACAACCACACAATGAAATTAGGTAAATTTATACTTCCTATTATAATTGCTCTTGGAGTCGTAGCTTATTTATCATTTTTTACAGTAAAAGAAATTAATCAAGCGATAGTGTTACAATTTGGTAATCCTAAAAGAGTACTCTCCGATCCTGGACTTAAAGTAAAAATTCCTTTTATTCAGAATGTTGTGTTCTTAGATCGTAGAATTTTAAGTTTAGATCCTGCACCGGAAGAAGTCATTGCATCAGACCAAAAAAGATTAATCGTGGATGCTTACTCACGATTTAAAATTGTTGATCCGTTGAAATTTTATATTTCAGTGGGCAATGAAATGGTAGCGAGATCAAGATTAGCTACTATTATTAATTCGAGATTAAGAAGTGTTCTAGGTAAGCACAGTCTTGCAACATTATTGTCTGAAGAGAGATCAAAACAAATGGCAATTATACAGGAAGGCGTTAACGCTGAGGCAGAAAAATTTGGTATAACAATTATTGATATTAGAATTAAAAGAGCTGATCTTCCGCAAGCAAATAGCGAAGCTATATACAAAAGAATGCAAACAGAAAGAGAGAGGGAAGCAAAGCAATTTAGAGCGAGAGGAGCTGAGATGGCGGTTACCATTACTTCAACGGCAGATAAAGAAGTTACTGTTATTTTAGCAAATGCAAATAAACAATCTGAAATTATGAAAGGTGAAGGAGACGGTATAAGAAATAAAATATTTGCCGATGCTTTTGGTCAAGACCCAGAGTTTTTTTCTTTTTATAGAGCGATGCAAGCTTATGAAAAAGCGTTAATCGGAGGAGAAACATCAATGATCCTCTCTCCTGATAGTGATTTCTTTAAATTTTTTGGAAGTACGGGAATAACTAAAAACTAAATATTAAATTCAATGAAAGAGCTAGTAATTGCTTTTGGTTTATTACTCTTTATAGAAGGAATTTTGTATGCCTTATTTCCATCAAAAATGAAAAATATGTTGAAAAATATTGAAAAGATGAAAATTAATCAATTGAGAATGGGTGGTTTGATTTTTGCTCTAATTGGTTTTGCAATTGTTTATTACAACAAGAGTTAAAATGAATTCAAATAAATTCAAATTTTACTTTATAAATATTGTTTTATTACTATTTTTTAATACCCCCGTATTCGCAAATAAAGTCCCCGATTCATTTGCAGATTTAGCAGAAAAATTGATGCCTTCAGTGGTAAATATTTCAACAACTCAAACAATTACAACTACGTCCAATCCCTTCCCATTTCAATTTCCACCTGGTTCACCTTTTGAAGATATGTTTAAGGAATTTAATGCTCCAACAGAAAGACAGGCAACTTCCCTAGGATCTGGATTTATTATAGATAAGAAGGGAATTGTAGTAACCAACAATCATGTAATCCATAATGCTGAAGAAATCATTGTAAAGGTAAACGGAAGAAAAGAATTTAAAGCAAAAGTATTAGGAAGTGATCCACTTTCTGATGTAGCGATTTTAGAAATTATTTCTAATGAAGTTTTTATTCCAGTAAAATTTGGTGACTCTGATAAAGCGAGAATTGGAGATTGGGTCATTGCAATTGGTAACCCTTTTGGCTTTGGAGGAACAGTTACTTCAGGTATTATATCAGCACGTAATCGAGAAATCGGGCTTTCTCGATATGAAGATTACATTCAAACAGATGCATCAATTAACCAGGGAAATTCGGGGGGACCACTTTTTGATTTACATGGTGATGTAATTGGAATCAACACCGCAATTTTAGGACAAGCTGGATCAATCGGAATTGGATTTGCGATTCCTGCAAATTCAGCATCCAAAGTTGTTGATCAATTATTAAAATATGGAGAAACAAAAAGAGGTTGGCTAGGAGTTCGTATTCAAGAAGTTACAAAGGAAATTGCAGAAGTTGAAGAATTAGATTCTACAATTGGAGCCTTGGTTGCTAGTGTTTCTGAAAATAGTCCGGCAGATAAAGCGGGAATCAAACCCGGAGATATTATCTTAGAATTTGATGACCAGGAAGTAGATTCAATGAGAACTTTACCAAAAATTGTTGCAAAATCTGAAGTGGGAAAAACTGTAATTGTTAAAATATGGAGAAACAAAAAAATAATTTCAAAAAAAGTCATATTAGGACGTCTTGAGAAAACTAAAGAATATGTAGCAGAAAAAAAGAAAAAGGAAAAAACAAGTGAAATTAAATCTCTTAAGATGACCGTAAGGCTATTAACTAAAGAAGATATAAATCAGCGTGATTTGCCAAAAGATACAACTGGAGTTGTAATTATTAAAATTGATTCTGATAGTCCAGCTAATCTCTTGCAGGTTAATAACATTATAGTAGAAGTTCAAAAAACAAAAATCAAAAGTATAAAACAATTGAATGATCTTGTGACAGAAAGTATAAACAAAGGTGAAAAAACTTTATTGTTTGTGGTATACAATAATCAAAATCAAAGACGTTATTTAGGTATTAAATACATTTTAAATGAAAACTAGCAATTTATATTATCTTGAAAATCTAA
>AZHR01000032.1 GCA_000504625.1 alpha proteobacterium SCGC AAA240-E13 | reverse complement strand
ATGCTGGTTCGGTAGCCTCTTCTATTGTTTGGGGGAAAGCTGGTACTGTAGTATATTCTGCTATAGCCCAAACAGGTGAACAAATTGGAAATAATATGGTTGGACTTCAAAAAGGTTTTGATTTATGGAAAGTAGGAAAAGTAACTGCTAGGTCACTTGCTAATGTTATTGTAGGTGGTGTTGGTAAAAATATACTTTCTGTAAAATTAGTTGAACAATCAGAAAAACTTGGAGTAGATAAATTAAATCTTGTAGCTAAATATACAGGAGAATTTTTGGGTTCAGCAGCAGGTAAAGAGGCTGTTACAAAATCTATAAATCTTATATCTAATAAAAAAAACATCAAAAATAAAGAGGAACTTATCACAACTATAACTACTAGTTCTGTATTTAAATTTGCATTAAAAAAATTTATTACAGATGTTGTAAAATAAACATCAGAGTAATCTTATAAACTATTTTGATATAATAGTTTGCAAGACTAAGTTATAAAAAAAGGAGTACAAAATGCCACCAGTATCAAAAATGGGTGATATGATTTTACATGCAGGATTTACACCATCAACAATAGTTAGTGGTTCTCCAAATGTATTAGTCAATAATGTACCAGTTGCAACAGTTGGTTCTACAATAACACCCCACGCTTTAATAGCTTGGCCCAATACCCCTTGTCCTCCAACTCCTATTGCATTTGGTTCTACTACAGTTTTAGTAAATGGTAAACCTATTGCAAGAATGGGAGATAAAGCAGGATGTGGAGCTATTATTTTACAAGGAGCTTTTAATGTTATCGCTGGATAAGAGAGAAAAATTTATCAAGAGATTAAATATTTCAAAGGGTAAAAAAAATACAAAGATAGATTTAAATAAAAATATTATCAAAGTAAATAAAAACTCTCACATTAAAATGCTATTTGAATCTTTGGAGAAAAAATATACTATTGGGCAAAAGAACAAAGAGTTTATCAAAATGGAAGTCAAAAAACAATATTATTAGAATTAAGGTATAAAAAATGAAAAAAAAATTAGTTCCAGATATAAGGGTATCAGTAGATGGAAGTAGATTAGACCAAGGTTTGATAGATAAAATATTATCAGGAAAAGTTAATTATAGCTTGGAAAAATCAGATATGTTTAGTGTGACATTCAATGATAGTGAAATGAAAATACAAAATAAAAAGATATTTGATATTGGGAAAACAGTAGTTATAGAGTTAGGTTATGAGAGTAAATTTACCAAAATGCTAGAGGGTGAAATAGTTCAAATGAGATATAACTTTATATCCAAAGCTCCTATTAGTTTAACTATTATTGGATTTGACAAAATGTTTAGATTAAGTAAAACTAGACATTCAAGAAGTTTCCAAAATATAAAAGATAGTGAAATAGCTAGAAAAATTGCTAGTGAGCTAGGATTGGATTATGATATTGATTCTACAGGACAGCAATTTGATTATGTCTTTCAAAATAATCAATCTGATTTAAATTTTTTAAAAGAGAGGGCTAGACGGATTGATTATGAAGTAGAGGTTGAAGAAAATAAGCTCATATTTAAAAAAGCTAGACATGAAAAGAGAAAAGAGAGTGTTGATTTGATATGGGATAGAAATTTAATAGAGTTTAATCCTACTATTGATGCTACTCGTATAGTATCTGAAGTAGAGGTGACAGGATGGAGTCCAAAAGAGAAAAAGCTTATAAAAGGGATTGCTAAAGCAGGAGATGAAAAAAAATCTATACAAGGTAAAAGTGGTGCAAAATATGCCAAAGGTAGATTCAAAAATCTAAACTCAAAAATTTTTAAATCTGATATTCCATTAAGAACACAGCAAGAGGCTGATAATTTGGCTAATGCGAGACTCAATCAGTTAAATATGGAGTATATAACAGGATATGGTGTAGCAGTAGGAGAACCAAAAATTATGGCTGGGAAACTTATTAATATCAAAGATATTGGAGATTTGATTAATGGGGAATATTATGTGGTTTCTAGTGAACACCACTTTAGTACAAAAGGGTATAGAACTTATTTTGATGTAAAAAGAAGTGTATTTAAATAAAGGATTTTATTATGTTTAAAAAAATAGCTATGACTACCTTATTAATATCTAATTGGATAATTGCCAATGAACCAATTCCATTTGAATTTTATAATCAATTAGAAACTATTGGTGATGGAAAGTATCAAGATAAAAATGAATTAAAAATCATAAGCAAAGATACAGATGGTATTCATTCTGATATAGCAGAGGGGAGTTATTGGAATTATCAATATAAATTACAAGGGGTTAGACGCAAACCATTTATGAAAGCTATAGCAGAAGCTATAAAAAGTAGAGAAAATAGTACAATACTTTTTAGAGGTTCAGACTATCTATTTTTTAAATTATATGATAAAAATCATAATCTATATAAAGGTAAAATAGTTCAATACCAAAATAAATATAAAGTGGAACTAATAAGAGAAGGTGCAATAAAACAAAAAAAACCCAACCAAAATATTATTTTAAGAAATTTACAATTTGATACAAATAGAGCAACACTTAAAAAGGGAGCAAAAGGTGAAATTGCTAGAATAGTCAAATATCTAAATGATAATCCATCTTATAAAGTTGAGATACAAGGACATACTGATAGTTCAGGAAATCCTGCACACAATCTAAAATTATCAAAAGCAAGAGCAGATACAGTTGCCAATGAAGTTATCAAAGCAGGAATTGACTCTAGTCGTTTGACTACCAAAGGATATGGAGACAAAAAACCAATTGCTGACAATTCTACCAAAGAGGGAAGAAGAGCAAATAGACGAGTAGAGCTTAAAATAATAAGTAAATAGGAGAAAATAGATGAGAATTTTTATACTCAATAGTGGTAGCTCATCTATCAAATATAAATTATTTGACCAAGATTTAAATCAAATATCCCAAGGTACTATAGAGAGAATAGGAGAAATAGATAACCCATATTCTACCCATACAAAAGCATTAAAAGCTATAGAAGATAGATTAATCAAGGAAAATATACTCAAAGATTTTTCACAACTCACAATTATAGCTCATCGTGTAGTTCATGGGGGTTCAATTTTTACTCAACCTACTATAATAAACCAAAAAGTTATAGAACAAATAAGAGATATGATACCTCTAGCCCCACTACACAACCCTGCAAATTTGGAGGGTATTATAGCTATGCAATCACTCAACTCCAAAAGTAAACAGATAGCATTTTTTGATACAGCATTTCATCAAACTATGCCTAAGCTCTCATATAGTTATGCTATTCCCAATAAGTTACATATTCGCCGTTATGGATTTCATGGTATATCACACCAATATCTACTCAAAGAGACGGCTAAATTATTAAATAAACCAACCACGAAATGTAATATTATAACCTTACATATTGGCAATGGAGCAAGTGCTACAGCCATCAAAAATGGAAAAAGTTTCAAAACTTCTATGGGGCTAACTCCATTGGAAGGGTTGATAATGGGAACTCGTAGTGGGGATATAGATGCAGGGATTATATTTTATCTAGCAAAACAAAAAAATATAGATATAGAACAAATAGACAATATACTCAATAAACAAAGTGGTCTCAAAGCTCTATGTGGTACTAATGATATGAGAGATATTATATATCAAATCAAACATAATAATCCACAAGCCAAATTTGCTTTTGAACTATTTTGTACCAAAATCAAAGAGTATATAGGTTCATATATAGCACTTCTTGGCAAAGTTGATGCTATTGTATTTTCTGGTGGTATAGGTGCAAATAGTTTTGATGTTAGAGCAGAAGTTTGCAAAGATATGCAATATCTAGGAGTATCTATAGATTTAGAAAAAAACAAAAAAAATAACATAGATATCACCCATCCAAAATCTAATATTAAACTTTTTGCCCTACAAACCAATGAAGAGTTAGAAATGGCAAAAGAGAGTATCAAAAGGCTATTAAAAGTAAGTAAATAATTAATTAACTTCGATATAATCACAAAAAATAATATAATAAACAAGGATATTTTATGCCACTATTAGATAGTTTTATGGTTGACCATACCAAAATGTCAGCACCTGCTGTTAGAATTGCAAAACGAATGAAAACTCCATCGGGAGATGATATTACAGTATTTGATTTAAGATTTTGCAAACCAAACCATGATAAATTAAGCGATAAAGGAATCCATACACTAGAACATCTATTTGCTGGATTTATGAGAAACCATCTCAATAATGATAGTGTAGAGATTATAGATATATCTCCAATGGGTTGCAAGACAGGATTTTATATGTCATTATTAGGAACACCAAAGAAAAAAGAGGTAGCAAAAGCTTGGGAAAAATCAATGCAAGATATACTACAAGTCAAATCCAAAAAAGATATTCCTGAATTAAATAAATATCAATGTGGAACTTATAAAATGCACTCACTAAAAGATGCAAAAGCTATAGCACAAAAAGTATTAGACCAAGGTATTGGTACTATGAGTAATAAAGAGTTAAAATTAAGTGAAAAAATTTTAAAAAAATTATAAAACTATATGTATAATAAAAATTTAAGAGATAAAAAAGAGTTAATCATCACTCAAGATGGTACAAAAACTCTTTTTTCTTGTGAATTCAATGAGGCTTATCACTCTACTAATGATGGTGCTTTACATGAATCATTAGAAAAACATATTAAACCTGCTTTTGATTTACAACAAAACAAAAATCATCTAACTATTTTAGATATATGTTTTGGTTTGGGATATAATACTTTGAGTACACTTTATTATATCCAAAAAGAGAACTTGAATACCCAAGTACATATATTATCTCCTGAATTTGATAAAAACCTCATCCATTCACTCAATAGATTTGAATATCCAAAAGAGTTTGATAATCTAAAACATATTATAAAAAAACTTAGTCAAAATCTATACTATGAAGATAAACAGTTCAAAATAGAGATACTATTAGGTGATGCTAGAGAGTCTATTCCAAATATAAAACAAAAAATAGATATAGTATATCAAGATGCCTTTAGCTCCAAAAAAAATCCTCTACTATGGACAAAAGAGTATTTTGCTGATATAAAAAAATTATGCACAAATGATGCTATAATTACAACCTACTCAACAGCTACTCCTGTGCGTATGGGACTATATGAAAATGGATTTAATATTTTTTTATTCAAAGGCAAAGATGTTCGCTCATCTACTATAGCTAGTCCAAAAATGTTAGATATAGAGTATATAGATATGGAGTTAAAAAAATCTCGAAACTTAGAGGCTAAAAGCCTCAAAGATAGTGAATTTATTTAGCTTCTAATACAGCTCCATTACTAGCATTTGTTACTAATGCTCTATATTGTCTTAGCCATTTACTTTTTAATGGTTTGATTAGAGGTTTAAAATTGGCTCTTCTTTTGGCTACCTCTTCATCTGATAAATTTACCTCTAATATATAGTTATCAACATCTATATGTATCTCATCACCATTTTCCAAAAGTCCAATCATTCCACCCTCAGCAGCCTCTGGGCTTACATGACCTATACTAGCCCCTCTAGTAGCTCCACTAAATCGTCCATCGGTAATTAGTGCAACTTTATCTCCTAATCCCATACCCATAATAAGGCTTGTAGGAGAGAGCATCTCTTGCATACCTGGTCCTCCTTTTGGACCTTCGTATCTAATTACAACAACACTTCCTGCTTTGACCTCTCCATTAATAATACCTTTGATAGCTTCATCTTGTGAGTTATAGCATATTGCTTTTCCTGTAAATACTCTATCCCCTATAATCCCTGCTGTTTTGATAACTGCTCCTTGTTCGGCTAGATTTCCATACAAAATAGCCAATCCTCCAACTTCGCTATATGGGTTGTCTATAGTGTGAATAATAGTTGTATCTTTTATATTAGCATTGGCAATTCTCTCTTTTATGCTTTCTCCTGTAATAGTTAGATTATCAAGTAATATATCATCACCTCTTTTGTTCATCTCGTGCATAACAGCACTTACCCCACCTGCTCTATCTATATCTTGCATGTGAACAGTTGTTAAGCTTGGAGATATTTTGGCAATATGAGAGACTTTTTTAGATATAGTATTTATATCTTTTAGATTAAAGTTAACTTCAGCTTCTTTGGCAATAGCTAACATATGTAAAACAGTATTGCTACTTCCACCCATAGCCATAT
>AZHR01000031.1 GCA_000504625.1 alpha proteobacterium SCGC AAA240-E13 | reverse complement strand
TTTATTAATCTTAGTTGGTCATCTCGATCAATAATTGTAAAATTAGAATTTAATTTTACTGCTACTGCGTGTTTTCTAAGTATTTTTGCACTAATTGAGTGAAAAGTTCCGAGCCACTGAATTCCTATGGCTTGTTTATAAAGCAACTTACTTACTCTATTTTGCATTTCTCGAGCAGCCTTGTTTGTAAATGTTACACATAAGATTTGATTAGCCCATGCCTTTTTTTCTTTAATTATGTGGGCTACTCTTGTTGTCAGTACCCTTGTTTTGCCCGATCCTGCGCCAGCAACAATTAAACAAGGTCCATCTAAATTAATTACAGACTTTCTTTGATTTTTGTTTAGATTTTCAAGATAATATAAATTGCTAGTTTTCATTTAAAATGTATTTTATACTTTTTTCAATTTTAGTAAATTAAACCTGTCTACTTTATTAATGATCAAATTAGACCAGCCTGGATTTAAAAGTTTTGTTGTTTATGTGTCTAGTTTTATATTTTTGACACTTTTTATCTATCTGGGCATACCCTACTTTTTTGATTATAAAAATAATAAAGATGCTCTAGAGATAAAAATACTTAATGATTTTGGTTTACACTTAAATCTTACCAATAAGGCAAAATATAATATTTTTCCTAGTCCAAGATTAAACTTAAAAGATGTCGAAATTTTAAGTTTTCCAAACGGTTCTAAAAACATTGGTTACGCAAATAAAGTAATATTGAAAATTCCATTTAAACAACTGGTAAGTTTACAGAAATTAAATTTTTACTCTGTTGAATTGATTGATGCTGATATTAATATTGAAACGTCAGAAATTATTAATTTCAAAAATTATCTAGGTAAAGTGAAGGATAAAAAGCCAATTCAATTTAAAAATGGTAAGATTAATTTATTAGATAAGACAAAATTACTTTTTAGTATAAATTTAAAAAAATTAAATATTTCTAGCAAAGATTTGTTTGATAAAGTAAATTTAAAAGGTCGAATATTTAATACTAAAATTAAAATTAATTACCAAAATAAAAATCTTAACGATAATCCACTTACAAACGTTGTAATAGCCCTTCCAGAAATTGGTCTAAATTTTAAATTAAATGCAAATGTTGATCAAAAAAATAATGAAAATCACTATGGTAGAGCAACTATTATTTTTCCCAATAATCAATTTTACTTTGATTATAAACTGAATAATAGAGTTATAAGTATTTCCAGCTCAAAAATGATCAATAATTATTTCAAAGGTCAAATGTTGGGAGATTTATTGTTGTTTCCATTTTTATCTTTTGAATTAGCATTAAATATTAATTCTCTAAAATTTAAAAACTTATTAAATAGTAGATTAATTAAAAATAATATTTTAAGTCAATTAATACCAATAAATAATAAAATTAATGGCAAAATAAATATCAATATAAATGAAATAGCGTCTTCCTCAAATATAATAAATTCAAGCAGCGCTGAATTACAATTTAAAAATGGTGTTTTGATAGTTAAAGTAATTAAATTAAATATGAATAAAATTGGCGAAATTAGTTTTAATGGTAAAATTCTGCAACAAAAGAAAAAAAAATTATTCATATTTAATAATAAAATAAATATAGATGATTCCAATATTTTTTATTCACGTTTTTTAATACCTGAAAAGCACAGAGTAAATATTAAACCCGTGAATATTCATGGCAAATTTAACCTTGAATCTACAAAAATTAATTTAGAAAAAATATACTTCGGAAATGAAATAGAAAATCAGTTAGAAATAAACGAATTAACAATCTTGAATGAAAAGATTAATGAAATTTTATCGCAAAATTCATTAGACAATATACTGAAATACTCAAATTTTAGAAAAATTATTCATTCTTTTTTTAATTAATTTAACTAGTGTTATTTATTTTTCAGGTCCAATCATTTTCTTTGGATCAGTAAGCCTTTGAAAATCTTTTTCATTTATTAATCCAGACTTAATTGCCTCTTGTCTTAAAGTAGTTCCGTTTTTCAGTGCTTTTTTTGCAATACTAGCAGCGTTATCATAACCAATTGTGGGAGTAAGAGCAGTTACTAACATTAAAGAATTTTCAAGCAATTGGCTTATTCTTTTTTTGTCTGGCTTTAACCCTCTGATGCAATATTTTGCAAAATTTCTTGAAGCGTCTGACATAAAGTTAATTGATTGTATGCTGTTAAGGTGTAACAGGGGTTTGAATACATTTAGTTCAAAATGTCCATGAGAGCCTGCCATTGTAATCGCGTTATGATCACCTATTATTTTTACGCAGACCATTGTTACTGCTTCACATTGCGTAGGGTTAATCTTTCCAGGCATTATTGAAGATCCCGGTTCATTTTCTGGCAAAATAAGCTCACCATATCCTGCTCTTGGTCCAGATCCAAGAAACCTAATATCATTTGCAATTTTCATTAAACAAACTGCCGTTGTGTTCATAGTTCCTGAAAAATTTACAATTGCATCGTGAGCTGCCAGAGCGGCAAATTTATTAACAGCTGGTTTCAAAGGAAGTTTTGTAATTTTTCTTAGTTCTAAGATTATTTTTTTATCAAAATTTTTTCTGGTATTTAAGCCCGTTCCAACCGCAGTTCCGCCCTGAGCTAAAAAGTATATTTCTTCAAGAGATTTTTCAATTCTCTCAATGCATTTTTTTAATTGTGCGTGATACCCGGAAAACTCCTGACCCAGTGAAATAGGAGTTGCATCTTGTAAATGAGTTCGCCCTACTTTTATTATTTTACTAAATTGTTTTACTTTTATTTTAAGTTCTGATTCAAGTAGTTTTAATGCAGGTAATAACCTACCTCTTGTCCTAGTAGCAATAGCAATATGCATTGCTGTAGGAAATACATCATTGGTTGATTGGCTTTTATTTACGTGGTCATTGGGATGCACTGGCTTTTTGGTTCCCATTTTTCCACCAAGTATTTGAATTGCTCTATTAGCAATTACCTCATTCACATTCATATTTGTTTGTGTTCCAGAACCAGTTTGGAAAACTTTGAGAGGAAAATGGTCATTTAGCTTTCCGGCAATAATTTCATTTGCTGCTTTTATAATGACCTTTCCAATTTTTGGATCAAGATCTTTATTTTTAGTGTTTACTATAGCCGCGGCCTTTTTTATCATAGCGATCGATTTGATAATCATTGGCCCTACAAAAATATCACCGATATTAAAATATTTATTCGATCTTTGAGTAGAAGCGCCCCAATACTTATCCGACGGCACTTTAATAGAGCCCAAGCTATCAAATTCTTTTCTAAATTTCATTTAAATATATTTTATTTTAAAACAATGAAATTAATATATTAAATAATCTAATAATTAAATGATTAAAATATAAAATTACTTTTTCTATTGATTTTATAATCAAGCTATATTTATAGAAAGTATATTATAATTTTTTTTAATTTGATTATAGATATAAATTTGCTTAATCTATTTTTGTATACTATGATTATTTGGATTACATCTTATCCGAAAAGTGGGAATACTTGGGTGAGGGCGCTATTATCGTCATTTGTATACACCAAAGATGGAAAATTTAGTTTTGATTTATTAAGAAATATTTCTCTATTTCCGCTTCAGCAGCATCTTAGATCATTTACAAATAAATTTTGGGATATTGAAGAAGTTTCGAAATATTGGATTTTAGCGCAAGATACGATTAACTTAAATAATAAATTAAATTTTTTAAAAACACATAATGCAATGTGTAAATATAAAAATTACAGCTTTACAAATGAAAAAAATACTTTAGCGGCAATTTACATAGTTCGAGATCCTAGAAATATTGTAACATCTTTATCTAATCATTTTTCTTTATCGATAGAAAATTCAAAAAATTTTTTATTTAGTGAAAGTATTAGGTTGATAGAACCCAAAAGAAAATTTGATAAAAACGTTGATGTATTTAATATTCTGGGAAATTGGGGTGATCATTATAAATCTTGGAAAAATTATAAAAAAGGAAAAGTTTTAATAGTAAAATATGAAGATCTTTTAAAAGATACTAAATCAAAATTTCTAGAAATTTTAACATTTTTATCAAATTTTATGGATATAAAGTTTTCTGAAGAAAAAATAAAAAATGTAATACAGACTACAGAATTCAATAATTTGAAGAAGTTAGAAAGCCAATATGGATTTTTTGAAGCGGCCAAAAATATTAATTTAGGTAATACTATAAAATTTTTTAATCAAGGTAAATTAAATGATTGGAGAAAGTTACTAGATAAAAATATTGAACTTGAAATCACGTCTAGGTTTAGTAAAGAAATGCAAGAACTGGAATACTTGAATTAATCAATGGACTTATTAGAACTCCACAATAATACAAATAATTAATATACATATTAAAGGAAAATTTCCATAATAATTTGTGGAAAAATTATAAATTTTTTTTTTAAACAGCAATTAATTTTGTATTATTTTTTATAATTTAATAAGGAGAAAAATGAGTAATTTTGATGATGTCGGAACTTTTATGAAAACTTTTGGTCAAGAGATTAAAACTAAAGCTGAATTTCCAAACGAAAAAATTATTAAATTGCGCTACGATTTAATTCAAGAAGAACTAAATGAATTTGTATATGCAAATAAAACAAGAAATTTAAAAGAAGTTGCAGATGCTTTAACAGATATTCTTTATGTTACATACGGAGCAGGCCACGCCTATGGCATAGATTTAAATAAGTGTTTTGCCGAAGTACAAAGATCTAATATGAGTAAGCTTGGGGAGGATGGAAAGCCCATTTATAATAAAAAAGGAAAAGTTTTGAAAGGACCTAATTTCTTTGAACCCAATCTAAATCAATTTATTGAATGAGCAAAATTGGTAGTACTTAACAATTAATTTTTTGAAATATAATCCAAGGCTTCATAATGACCTGTCGTCCAAGTTTCTAATGTTCCGTTTCCATGTAAGCATTCATTTTTGCTAAGCAAAGCTTTATGGGAAGGTATGGTAACATTTTCTAAAATATAAAAAACTGCTTCAATATCACTGTGAATTTCTGTAAGTATTCTTGCATTTCCTGAAATAACCTCTTTGTTTTTTTGAGGATAATATTCATGAAAACATGCACCCTTAAAAGGATTGTGTGCTCCAAGCATTTTAAAACGAAAAACTTTGCTCATATCTTTTCTACTCATTCCTTTACGAATAATATTATCTTCATACACGATAGTAGTAGGTGATTGGCAATTATAAAGGAATAAAAATAGAGGAATTAATAATATTTTAGAAATCTTTTTGAACATAATAAATAGTATATATTATAAAATAAATTTTTAAAAAAATATAAAAAAAATGACATTTAACTATTACATTGTAACGCTAAAAATAGCTCTCAGCGCCGTATTATTAATATTATTATTTTATAATATAGTACGAGCGGAAAGTTCATTGGCTAAATGTCAGGGAAATAGTTTTCCTACTTGGAATAATTGTTATGGCAAAGTAGGCCCCCTTCCAGTGTCTGGAGACATTTATGATGGAGAATGGAAAAACGGTAAATATCATGGTCAAGGAACTATCGAATATTCTGATGGTACGAAATATGTTGGTAAATGGAATAAAAGCTTACCTAATGGTCAAGGAACCTTAACTGATTCTAAAGGTAATAAATACGTTGGAGAATTTAAAGATGGTAAATATAACGGAGAAGGAACCCATACAACATTCGATGGAGATATATATGTTGGACAATGGAAAGACGATAAATATCATGGACTAGGAACCAATATTTCTGCAGATGGAAGAAAATATGTTGGTCAATGGGATAATGGTTTACCTAATGGTCAAGGAACTTTAACAGATCCCAGTGGTAATAAATACGTTGGAGAATTTAAAGATGGAATGAGATATGGACAAGGGACATACACAACTCTAGATGAAGCTAAATACGTAGGGCAATGGAAAGATAGTTTACCAGATGGAGAAGGAATCTTTACATTTGCTGATGGAAAAGTTGACAAAGGTATATGGCAAAAGGGTGAACTAATTAAAAGAAAAAAATAAATGAAAAAATTATCTGTATACTTATTTCTGTTTTTATTTTTAAGCAACATAGTGCAGGCGAAAAGTTCTTTGTCTGAGTGTAAAGGTTTCAATGAAGAACAATGGACTAATTGTCAAGGTACTCAAATATTAGGAAATGAAAGAAAATATATTGGAGAATTTAAAGATGGTAAGAGACATGGAAAAGGAACTCTTATAAATCCCGATGGATCAAAATATACGGGACAATGGAAAAAAGGTTTACCTGATGGAAAGGGAACTGAAATATGGAAAGATGGAACTAAATACGTAGGAGAATTTAAAGCGGGAAAGAAAATTGGATATGGTCAAGGATCTCTTATATATCCTGATGGATCTAAGTTCGTTGGAAAATTTGAAAATGGTCTACCAATAGGACAAGGAACTATGACATGGTCAGATGGATCTAGTCACATAGGAGAGTTCATTGATGGTTCGGCACACGGTGAAGGAACCTATACGGCTGCGGATGGAGCTAAATATACAGGTCAATGGAAAGATGGCTTTCCGAATGGAAAAGGAATTGAAACATGGTCAGATGGAAGAAAATTTGTTGGGGAATACAAGAATGGTTTATCGAATGGACAAGGAACTATGACATGGTCAGATGGAAGACAATACGTAGGAGATTTTAAAAATGGAAAAAAACATGGCAAAGGAACGTTTATATTTTCTGATGGAGCTAAATATGTTGGAGAGTACAATGATGACTTAGAAAATGGACAAGGAACTTACACATATCCAGAAGGAGAAAAATATGTAGGAGAATTTGAAGATGGAAAAAGAAACGGGCGAGGAACTCTTACATATAAAAATGGAGTTATTGAAAGTGGTCTTTGGGAAGATGGTAATTTGATTGAAGCTCAATAAAGTGTACTATTTTTCCACATTATTTCTTGATTAAACTTTATAGTGTAGCTACAGAATTTAATATAAAGTAAATCTATGAAGCGTTTACTTCTGTGCATTTTTTTACTATTTTTTAACTTTCAAATTCCATCAGTTGGTAGTGATATTCGAAACTTAAAAATGGAAGGAATGAGTGTAGGAGATAGCCTGATGTATTATTTTACAGATGTAGAAGTTAAAAAACAGAAAGCATTATTGTATCCAAAAGTTAATATTCAACATTATTATTCAGTAGTTTTTTTTTCTTCTAAATTTAAAATTTATGATGAAATTCAATTCTATTTGAAATCAAACGATATTAAATTTTTAATTTATGCAATGAATGGAAAAATAGATTTTTCAAACAATATAAAAGGCTGTTATAAAAAGGGAAATGAAATTATAGCTGAAACGTCTAAATTATTCAAAGATGCAAAAATAGATGACGATGGAATAAAAGATT
>AZHR01000030.1:0-5000 GCA_000504625.1 alpha proteobacterium SCGC AAA240-E13 | reverse complement strand
CAGTACTAATAGCTCGATTGGCTTGATTTATGCACTGAAAAAATTTTTTTTCTAAGACAATATGAATATATTGGGATTAAACTTAGGACATGACTCTTCAAGTACTTTGATTAAAAATGGAAATGTTGTAGCAGCTTGTGAACAAGAGAGATACAACAAAAAGAAACACACTAGAGAATTTCCATTGGAGGCAGTTCAAGATTGTTTAAAGGTTGGAAATTTAAAAATTACTGATATAAATATTATATCTGTAGGTTTTTTACCCAAAAAACATTTAACTGATTTTTATTTTAAACAATCTATTCATGACGCGAGAAAAATTCAATTTATTTTAGATGGTACAGATAGAATTTTTTATTATTATAATCTAGAAAAAATTATAAGGGATAAATTAAATTTCAAAAAAAAAATTGAATTTAACAATCATCATTATTGTCACTTAGCAAGTACTTTTTTTCCTAGTGGTTTTAAAAAGTCATTAATCATTTCATACGATGGATTGGGTGAATATGAAACTGGTTTAATAGGTTTGGGAAATAAAAAAAAAATAAAAGTAATTTATAATAATAATGTATTTCCCGACTCTTTGGGGTTAATTTATGCTGCAATTACATATTATTTAGGTTGGAAGGCTTTTTATGATGAAGGCATTGTTATGGGTTTGGCTCCTTACGGAAACGCTAAATTAAAAGTCCTCAATTCTAACAAAACCTATATTGAAATTTTTAGAAATATAATTCAATACAATAAAGGATTGAATTACAGGATTAATACAGAATGGATTACATATCATTTTCAAAGGAATACTTGGCTGAGCGATAAATTTTTTAAATTCTTTGGGAAAAAAAGAAAGGAAGGATCAAAAATAACTAGCCATCATAAAAATATTGCTGCCGCTTTACAGTTAAGAATTGAGGAAATAGTAATTTCACAAATCAAATATTTAAAAAAAAAATATAAATTAAATAAATTATGTATTGCTGGAGGTGTTGGATTAAATTGTTCATTAAACGGGAAAATTCATGACTCCAAACTTTTTCAAGAAATATTCGTCCAACCTGCCAGCGGAGATTCTGGGCTTTCATATGGTGCTGCATTGGTTTCTTATGTGAAAAATAATAACAATAATAAAAAACTTATAAGAAGAGATTTTTATTTAGGATCAAGATTTACAAACAATCAAATAAAAAAATTTTTAATTAAATATCGCAAACGAATAAAATTTGCTAAAGAAAAAGATATTTCAAAAAAAGCTGCGGAAATAATTTCAAATGGCAATATTTTGGGTTGGTTCCAAGGGGCCGCTGAATTTGGTCCGAGAGCTTTAGGCAACAGAAGTATCCTAAGTAAACCTTACCCAAAAAGTATGAAAAATTATATAAATAAGAATGTAAAATTTAGAGAAAGTTTTAGACCTTTTGCTCCAGCAGTTATCAGTTCATTTGCAAAAGAATATTTTCAAATAAATCAAGATAGTCAACATATGTTAATTGCAACCAAAGTTAAAAATAATAAAAAAAAACTAATACCCGCAACAGTACATGTCGATGATTCTTGTCGAGTACAAACAGTTCACAGCAAAACAAATAAAAAGTTTTTTGAATTAATAAAACAATTTTACAAAATAACTAATATACCCGTAGTATTAAATACATCATTTAATATCAAGAGCCAGCCTATTGTAAATACACCAGAAGATGCAATATTATGTTTCTTGCGATATAAAATAGATTATCTAGCTATCGGTGATTTTTTGGTAAAAAAAAAATAAATTTTATTCAAAATTTTTATTTAAACTAATTTTTATAAAAAATTTCCTTTTTTTATAATAAAAAAAAGCAGGGAAATTTTTGTTGTCGACCGTTCTTAATCTATTAAATTGAGATTTTAAGCTTTTACGAATATTAATTTTACTATCTATTTTACGTAATTTTTTAAAATAAGTAGCTTTCCCGATTTGCTTAAATTTTTTTGGAGACGAATTATTTTTTTTGTAATAATTCAAAAATTTAATAATGAGTCTCATTGAAAATAAAAATTGAAGTTCTTTTAATTCTTTATATATTAAACTTTCTTTAAAAAAGAATTCTTTTTTATAATAAAAAAAACCCTCATCCATTTTTTTTGTACACTCAAATATTGTAAATGTAATTTTTTTTTTGTTTCTTAAAATTTGCCGGTACATAGGTGACATTCCTCTTCCTTTAGGTAGATCAGATTCATGTACTATAAGATTATGTTTGGATATGTTTAAATATTTTTTAGGTATAATTTTGTAGCGACTTAATATAATAGTTATATCAGTTTTTTTTTTTAATTTAGAAAGATTTGTGGTTAAAAAAACTTTTTTTGAATATTTTTTTAGTTTTTTAATAATAGATTTCTTTTTATTTTTAAATAACCAAGACGATTTACTTGTTAAAATTTGGATTTTCATCACTTAAGTATAAAAATGTTTTCTAATAAATTTTTTTTCTTTTAAATATTTCTGAACTTTTTTCTTCTGGCCTAATTCCAAAAGTAGCTTTATTTAAAATTTTTTGTACTTTATCTACTTCTTTTCTCAGACTCTTTAATTGGTAACCAGTTATAGATACTTCTGCATCAATACATTTATGTTTATGGCTTAATTTGATATGTTTTTCTATAATTTTTGCCCCAAGGATAGTTCCATAAATAGGAATTTTTATATCATTAGTATGATCAGAAATTCCAACAATACAATCCAATTTCCTTTTGAGCAAGGTAATATTTGAAAGATAGGAACTTTCATCTTTGTTAGGATAGGATGATATGCAATGCATAATTACTAATGGAACTTTTTTTGTTTTAAAAGTTAAATAAATTTTTTTTATTTCATCAAAAGAAGCCATGCCAGTAGATGCTATAGTTGTTTTTTTTGTAGAAAGAATTTTGTTTATCAATTGCTTGTTTGAAATATCGAAAGAAGCAATTTTATAAAATGGAACTTTGATACTTTCTAAAAAATCAACAGATTCTTCATCAAAAGGTGTAGAAAAGAATGTTATTTTTTTTTTTTTACAATAATCATTAATTTTTGAAAAATCTTTATAAGATAATTCACTGCTTTTTAAAATTTTAAAAATTTTTTTATACTTTTTATCAATTCTTTTTTCTGTTTTGTATGTTTGGAATTTAATTGCATCTGCTCCATTATTTTTTGCTTCATCAACCAAATCATAGGCTGTTTGCAGATTACCACCGTGGTTGATCCCGGCCTCAGCAATGATGAATGGTTTTTTAAGTTTTGAAAAATTAATTACCATACAAAAAAATTTTCATAGATCATTTTTATTTGTGCTTAATAATATAAAGCAAACTAATAGTTTGATTCTTCATATAAATTATAAATAAGTCTCATTGTTCTTTCCATTTTATTTTTACTTAATATTTTATTACTAATCTTATTTATTTTTTTTTGAAATATTGTATTTTCGTAAGTTTTCATAAATAATTTTTTAAATTTTATTTTAAAATTTTTGTCATCAATTTTTAAAAGATTAATTACGCCTTTGCTAGCAATCTTTTTTGCGTTTATTTCTTGATGTTTATACTGTGGAATGCAAATAATTTTTTTTTTCAAAAAAATACTATCAAGTAAACCTAAACCACCAGCTGTGATTGAAATATTACACTTATTTAAAGCATTAAGGTATTGATTGTCTCCGAAGTAAAAAATTCTATTTTTTGAGTATATTTTACTCACTTCTTTTTTGATTGTCTTTGGAAGGAAAAGATTTAATGCTATTTCATCGTAATTTAAAAGTTTTAAAATTTTTCTTGTTAAATTATTTTTGTCATACCCACCAAAAAATAAAAAAATATTATTTTTTTTAATTGTACTTGATCTTGAGAAAATTGCCGGAATTATATTATAACTAAATCCTATATATGAATTCTTTAATTTTTGTACACCATGCATAAGTGGATTTAAACTTAAATCAAATAGTTTTCTGTTTATTGACATGTCATCAATTATTATTTTCTTTCCAAAGTAATTTTTAATTTGCAAAAAGAAATTTTTTTTGATTCTACCTAGCTTATCTATAATTAATAAATTAGCAGAATTTTTTTTAAAATATTCTGCCTCTTTAAGTGAATTTAGTTTCAAATTATTTTTATCAATTTTTATAACTTTGAATTTGCTATGTTTAAGAATGTCAAGCGCTTTAGAAAATTTATTTTTAGATTTAACTAAAAAAACTATATCTTTATTTTTTAATTTAAATTTGTTTCTAAGTAATTTTGCAATAGTTAAAGATCTAAAGACATGACCTGTTCCAATTTCAGGAATATTTGCAGCATCACATCTAAATAATATTTTATTTTTAAAAAAATTCACAAATTTTTTTACAGATATAATTCACTTCATTTTTTTTTAAAGATGGATAAAAAGGTAAACTTAGGATATTATCACCAACAAATTTTGCTACCTTGCAAGTTTTATTATTCCAGCCTAAATATTTTTTGTAATAAGACATGTCTGTTACACACCTATAATTAATGCCAACACCGATTTTGTTTTTCCTTAAAAAATTAACAAGACTATCTCTCTTTTTTTTTGTTTTAGTATTGTCGATTCTTATTACAATAAGATGATAAGCGTATTTTACAGGATATGGATTTATATTTTGAAATATAATTGGAAGGTGCTTTAATTTTTTTAAGTAAAGTTTATAAATAGATTTTCTTACATTCCAATTTTTATCAATTTTTTTTAGCTGAACTGAACCGATCGAAGCATTAATATCAATCATGTTATATTTTAATCCTAGTTCAGTGACATCGTAATGTTGGAATTTTTGTTTATATTTTTTGTTGAGAATGTTTTCGGGGAGATGTCTTTTCCAGGCATCTTTGGACATCCCATGTAGTCTCATTACTCTAACTCTAGATGATATTTTTTTTTTATTTGTAATAAGCATACCTCCTTCACCTGTAGTTAAGTTTTTAGTTGCATAAAAACTAAAACTCCCAGT
>AZHR01000029.1 GCA_000504625.1 alpha proteobacterium SCGC AAA240-E13 | reverse complement strand
ACAATCATTAAACTTTATAAAAAATAGACAAAAAGGATTTGACAAGCAGATTGAATTACTTTTTGATAGAGATGTTTCTAATAACGGAAACATTTTATTGAAAACACAAGAAAAAATTATGTATGAAGTTAAAATAGAGGAAAATAAGTGTGTATCATTTAGTGGATTAGATAAAAAAGATTATAGAAAATTTTTAGATTGCACTTATATACAAACACCTCTTGTATGGGATTTGTATGATTTTTTTGTATCAATTTCAGCTTATAGAACTGAAAATGAAATATATGGATATGATGTAAGCATAGATTACCCTTATATTTTATGGGATTTATATGTTAAATTAGCAAAAAAAAGAAGAGATTGTGATGATAATGAAAATTTTATAAATAATATAACTTCTATTATCAATGGAGAATTTATAAAAAACAAACAAGGTAAATTTTATTATAAAAAAAATAATAAAGATATTCCTTTATCAAATATAGCAACAGGAATTAAAAGCTTTGGAATTATTCAAATATTATTACAAAATTGTTATTTAAATAAATATGGATTATTTATATTTGATGAGCCAGAGATTCATTTTCATCCAAAATGGCAATTAAAATTTGCCAAATTAATAACAAAACTTGTAAAAAATGGAATAAAAATAGTAGTAAATTCACATAGTCCATATATGATAGAAGCATTACAACGATATAGCAAAAAAGAAAATATAAATTCTGATTTTTATATAGCAGAAAATGGATATATTAACAAAATAGAAAATAGTAATGAAAAAACATTATCTAAAATTTTTTCTGTATTATCTGAACCATTTGAAGAATTTGATAAAATGGATAGTGAAGATTTGCATGGCTGATATAAACTATATCTTTAAATCAAAATACAAATCATATATAAGCACTTTAAAAGAAACAAGTTTTGATGATAAAAATAAAGTTTATTTATGTAATGATGAGAATGCTTTGGTTTATAATTTTGATAATATAGTTAAAGATATGTATCCATCAAAACAACCAGCTTCTTATGATGCTATTTTATTACATCATAATAAAGTTTTTTGTATAGAATTTAAAAATCAAACATATTCAGATATAGATAGAAATCAATTAAGATTAAAATTACAAAATGGTAAAGAAGTATTAGAAAATATTTTAAAACAAAATAATATAAATAAAAAAGATTATAAGTTTATCTTTTGTGTAGCCTATAAAGATGATGGGGGTAAGAGATGGAGAAGAGGTATAGAAAAAAATATAATTCAATTTGAATTAGAAAGTTATGTACCAGAGTATTATAATGATATAAAAACAAATGATATTACTTTTTTACAAAAGAGTATTTAAAAGAGTTTAAAAAGAAGTTAGTTTGTTAGATATAAAGGAAGATTATGAGTAAAAATTATTATGTAACATTGACAGGTGGGAAAAATAATGCAGGTGATTTTTTAATAAAATATAGAGCCTTTAAATTATTTGAAAAATTTAGACCTGATAGAGAAATTGTAGATTATAATGAGTGGGAACCTATTGATGATAAAAAATTAGAAGTTATCAATAATTCTAATGCTTTAATTTTATTAGGAGGTCCTGGAATTGTAAAAAATTTATATCCAAATATTTATAAATTAAGAAATGATTTAAATGAAATTAAAGTTCCTATTTTAATGATGGGACTTGGTTGGAAAGACCCAAATGGGGATTGGAAAGATACTTATAATTATCCATTATCTGATAGTTCATTAAAACTTTTAAAAAGAATAGAAAATAGTGGATATTATTCGAGTGTAAGAGGATATCATACTTTAAATGTATTACAAAATTATGGTTTTAAAAATTTTCTTATGACAGGTTGTCCTGCTTATTATGATGTTAATTATTTTGGTAAGAAATTAGAAAATTTAGAAATAGAGAAAGTTGCTTTTTCACTTGGTGTTTCTTTTCTTGGAAATGAAAATATGAAAAAGCAAATGCAGGATTTAATTTTGTCTTTAAGAGATAAGTTTAAAGATAAACAATTTGAAGTGGCTTTTCATCATTCATTAGATAAAATAAAAATACAAAAGATATATGGAAGTTCACATAATTTACATATAGAAGAACATTTGAAATTTGCTAAATGGTTAGAAGATAGAGATATTCAATATGTAGATATATCAGGAAGTGCTGAAAATTTAATAAATTATTATAATAATGTAGATATACATATTGGATATAGAGTTCATGCTCATATTTTTATGAGTAGTATTAGAAAATTTACAATTTTATTATCAGAAGATGGTAGAGGAAAGGAAGTAGCAAAAACGATAGGTGGTATTGTAATTGATGCTTATGATAAGTATAAAAATGATTTGGTAGATAAAGTTTTGAGTAGATTAATTCTAAATTATAGTAGATTTGAAGATAATAAATTTTTAAAAAATGAATTAATGAATAGTATAGAATATGAAAAAAATATAAATTTTAATCGTTTAAATGGTTCATTTTTAAATATAGACAATAATTTTAATCTTATGAAAAAATTTATAGAGCAGTTACCATAAAAGGAATTTTAAATGTATTTATTAAATATATGCGGGTTTTTAATTAAAAATTTAAGTTATATAAGAAAAGTATTTTAATGCTAAAAAAATTACTAAAAAATTCATCTATATATTTAGGAACAGAGATATTAAATAAAGCAATACCATTTTTATTATTACCCATAATTACAAAACATTTATCACCTACTGAATATGGTATTTATGGAATGTATCAAGTTTTAATATCTTTTGTTGTTCCTTTTATAGGTATGAATTTATATACTCATATTACAAGAAATTATTTTAAAATTTCCAAAGAAAAATTATCTGAAATTTTAAATTCTATATTGGTTTTATTACATTTTCATACTTTATTAGCTTTGATTGTAGTTTTTATTATTTCTTTATTTATAAGTAATCCTTTAGGTATAGAAAATAGATATTTATATATATTACCTATTATTATTTATATTCAAATGATAAATACATTTAATTTAACAATTTTAAGGAATCAAGAAAAAGCCCTAAAGTATGGAATAATACAAATCATTATTTCTATTTTTAACTTTTCAAGTGTATTACTTTTATTATTATTTTTTAATATGGGTTGGATGAGTTTAGTATATGGACTACTGATAGGTAATTTTATAGTGTTTTTATATTCTTTTTATTATATGAAAGTTGAGTATAATTTAAAGTTTAATATTTTTTATTCTTTTAAAAAAATTTATTTAATCTCTTTGCCTCTTATTTTTCATTTAATAGGAGCTACTATTATATTTTTATCAGATAGGATTTTTATTCAACAAATGCAAGGATTAAAAGCAGTTGGTTTATATAGTGTTGGTAATCAATTTGCCATAATTACATTAATAGTTTTAAATAGTATTGTTTTAGCAATTAATCCTTGGATGTATAAAAAATTAGCCAATAATGAAAATATTTTAAAATATATTTATTTGTTAATGGGATTATTTTTAATTATAGGAGTAGTTATTTGGTTGAGTACTTTATTTATTTTTCCATATATGGTTGATAGTAAATATTTTGAAGCAAAAAATGTTATTTTTTGGATATCAATAGGGTTTGTTTTTAGAGGTTGGTATCAATTATTTTATAATGTAATTTTAAATGAGGGCAAAACAAAGATTTTTATGTATATAACATTAGGACCTGATAAACTCCCAGAAGCTATGAAAGATTTCGCTCGTGTGGTTAAAAAACTAAAAAAAATGTGGAAAGATGCCACTAGCGATATCACAAGAGAGCTTGAATTGGAAGATATGAAAGAGGAAGTAAAAAAATACAAAGATGAACTAAATAAACTCCAAAATGAAACAAAATTACCAGACATCAATACCCCAGTAGATGGAATAGGAAGCAGAGATATGAAAGAGTTTCTTAAATAAACATTTATTAATTTTATAACCTTAAAAAGCCCTGATACTACAATAAATCTTGTATTGGATTTTATTATTTATCTATAAATTGAAACTCTTTAGATTTTATATCTAGATCCAAAAATAAATATTTTTATTCAATAATATCTTTAATGATTTTTAAATATTTATTTATAACTATTTTTTCATCAAATTCTTTAATTATTTTTTCTCTACCTTTTTTGCCCATTTCCAATCTTTGCTTTTCACTTAAATTAAACATTTTTTCCATTTTAAAGGTTAAATCTTTGCTATTTTTAACTTCGCACAGATATCCATTAGCCCCATCATCTACAACATTATTACAGCCTGGGACATTTGTTGCAATAATCGGTCTTTCCATAGAGGCACTTTCAAGCAAAACTCTACTTGTGCCTTCCCTATAACTTGGCAAAACTATACAATCCGCTTTTAATATTTCCTTTTTAACATTATCTGTGACTCCTAAATATTTAACAATATTTTCTTCTTCCCATTTTTCAATTTGATTTTTTGAAATAGCAGAAGGATTGTTGACTCCAACAGCACCTAAAAGATAAAATTCTACATTATTATATTTTTGTTTAATGATTTTAGCTGCTTTTACATATTCACCTATACCCTTATCCCAAATCATTCTTGCAATAAGCAAAAATCTAAAAATATTATCTTTTTTTTCTATTTGGATGGGTTTAAATTTCTCTACATCAACTCCACTACCTGGTAAAATATCGCATTTTTGTTTGTCTACCAATTTTTCTTCTATAAACATTTTATAATCATCTTTGTTTTGAAAAAATACTCTACTTGCTTTATTTTGTGAATATCTATATAGAGATTTTGCTATTTTAGTGATAAAATTTTGATTAATAAACAAATTGCCAAGTCCGGCTATATTGTTGATAGTTTGAATATTTAACAAATCACAAGCAACAGTTCCATAGATATTTGGTTTAATTGTAAAATTTAAAACTATAGTTGGCTTTATTACGCGATAAAATTTATAAAATTCAAAAGTTGTTTTTAAATCCTCAATAGGATTTGTCCCTTTGTTATTAATATAAATATCATAACAATCAAATTCATCTTTTAGCTTATCCATATATTTATCTCTTGGGGCAACCAAAATAATTTCGTACCCATTCTTTTTTAACAACTTTGCTAAATTTAAACGAAAATTATATATACTCCAAAATGTATTACTGCAAATTACTATTTTATTCATGTAACACCTTTTTGTATTTCTTAATAATTTTTTCAAGAGAAAAATCATAGCTTCTTTTTTTTGCTTTTCGAATATATTCATATTTCAAATCCTCATTTGCTAATAAAAAATTAATATGATTAAAAAGCTGTTTTTTATTACCCACATCAAATAAAAGCCCAAATTCATTATTTCCTAAAATCTCTCTTGGGCCACTAAGACAATCGCTCGAAATTACAGGAACTTTGCAAACCATAGCTTCCACCAAAACATTAGGAAAACCTTCGCTTTCACTACAACTTACAAAAATATCGCTTTTTGCAAGATACTTATAAGGATTTTTAACCTGCCCTAAAAAATGGACCCTTGCTTCCAATCCTAAATTTTTAGACAAACTTTCAAGCCTCTCCTTTTCCTCTCCGCTACCCAAAATAATTAATTCAATATTTTCATCGAGCCTTGGAAGAATTTCTATAATTTCGTTATGTCTTTTTAATTTTATAAGTCTTCCTACCGAAATCAAATACTTATTATTTTTACAAAATTCAAAATTATTAATTTTTTCTTTCGATAATTTTTCAATTTTATTAATATCACAAGGATTATGGATTACTACATGCTTATTTCTAAAATTAAATAGATTTTGCATATCTTTTTTCATCCCTAGAGATTTTAAAATTAACAAATCCGCTTTTGCATATAAAATGCTAATCAAAAAAAGATTAATTTTACCAATTGTTCCTAGCTCTTTATACCTGCTAATCCTTCCAGCTGTTACAAGTTGTGCTTTATGATTTGCCCCCAATAATTTTGCTAACACATTTATGTAATTAGCTCTAAAAAGATGACTCTGAATAAATTTTATATTATTTTGTTTTATATAATTTTTTAACCTCCAGGCAAATACAAAAATATAAAAAAACTTTTTTACTCCTTTTTCTTTGCCAATAAATTTAGAAAGATAAGTTTTCTTTATTCTATTATCAAGTTCATAAAATTCATTTTTTTCTAAAAAAATAATCTCTACATCATTTTCTTTTACCAATTCATTTGCCAAAACCGACAAAACATTCTCGGCCCCGCCTGTGGATAAAGAATTTATTAAAAATCTTATTTTCATTCCAAAACCCTAAACAATAAACTATTGCAATATAAACAATCCATAGTATTCTCCTCCCGCTTTTTCTTAAATCATATATGTCCAAATGTAAATATAATTTTAAAATTTTTTGTTAAATAAAACATCTACCAATAAATATCAAATTAAATATTTTTATTTCTTTATTAGTTTTTTTATAAAAAACATTATCTTATATATATTAGTAAAAATCAAATTACAAAATAATAAGTTTTTAAATTGTAATTTTTTAATATCAAAATGAAAATTATTTTTATTTTCTATAATAAAAATTTCAAGATTTTTAAATTCTTCTTCTTTCATCTCATTTGGATGAAAACAAGAAGTCCATACTCCAAAAGGCATTTTTCTAAATTTCCAAATTTGTTGAGGCAACCAATTAAAACCATATTTTTTAAAAGGAAATATTCCTATTCCGTCACTAACAATTTTTATTGTTGTGAACTTTTTTAATGCCTTTAAAGTATTTTCATCAAAAGTATGAGATGGGGCCACCCATATATTACATTCTATTTTTTCTTTTTGAAAAACCTTCCATCCATTTTTTATTTTATCTGTTTGTTCTTCATAAGAAAGTCCAGCAAACTCTGATTTTTTATTAAATGGTAAAAACCCGCTTTCATGTGTAATATACAGATGATTATAACCGTGCAATGCTATATGATATCCTTTTTGTTGCCAATTTCTAACTTTATCCCAAAAATTATTATCATAATCATCTTTTATTAATTTTTTATCTTTATTATCTGGGACTACAGCAATAATTGGCTTAATATCATATTTGTCACATATATTTAAAACTCTATCCCATTTCTTTTTATCCATTGTAGGGCAAGCATCATCAAATCTTATAATATATCTTCTTATTATCATATTTTTACTTATATATTTTGTTTAATCATTACATTTAAATATTTTTGTGCCACCTTGTCTACCGAAAATGTATTTATTGCATATTCTATTAATTCATTATCATATCCATAATCAATTTCTAAAATATCTTCTAATGCTTTTATATATTGTTCCTTATTTCCTACTGGTATTAATTTTCCATATTTTCCATATTTTAAAATCATTTTTGGTCCTCCATGACAATCAGTTGATACTACTTTTGTTCCTTGACTAAGGGCTTCTACTAAGACATTACCGAATCCTTCAAAATCAGAAGTCAAAGCAAAAATATGTGCATATTTATAATAAGGATATACATTATCCTTAAAATTTAATATTTTTACTTTATTAGAAATTTGTAATTTTTTTATCAAATTATTTAATAATTCTTTTTCATATCCTTCTCCTATTATTACTAATCTTACACAAGAATATTTTTTTTGAATTTCATAAAAGCATTTAATTAAAAAAGAATAGTTCTTCTGTTTTGCTAATCTTCCTACCGATAATATAACTTTAAATTTATTATCAATAAACCATTCTTCCGTAATATTTTTATCTGATAAATCTTTTAGATTTAGTGGTAACACAGGATTTAGAATTGTTATTATTTTATTTTTAGGAGCAATTTTATTCAAATATAAGTCTTTCTTTGTGTCATATGAATTAGCTATAATTTTATTAACTTGCATATATGTTAACCTTAATAATAAGTAATATATTTTTCTTTTTATCAGTAGCATATCATTTATTTCTTCTAAAGTATTTGCTTCTCGAAAAATTAAACTTTTTATTTTTAACCCTAACCTAGCTATACCTACAACTATATTAACATCTCTTATCACTGATAAATATAATCTATCCAAATTACATTTCATATATTGTCTTAATTTTTTAATAGCATATCTATTTCTATCTACATTAAAATTAATCACATTTACATTTTTATTAATTAACTTTTTATAATGTCCAGTGTTTACAAAAATAATTAAATCAACTTGATAACCTAAAGAAACATAATAATTAGCTAAATTTATTCCAACTTTTTGTGCTCCTCCAAGATTTAAATTTGACATTATAATAGTAATTTTTAGAATATTCATTAAATTACCTTTACTTTATATATTTCTATAAATTTATACATCTCTTCAACTCCTGGTAAATCTAAAAGAATAGTTTTAC
>AZHR01000028.1 GCA_000504625.1 alpha proteobacterium SCGC AAA240-E13 | reverse complement strand
TAGTTCTATGACTAGAATTTTATCTAAAGATAAATTTGAAATTATAGATTTATCCAAAGTTTTAGATGATAGATCAGTATTAACGATTAAAAGATATTTTGATTGTTTATTTATTTTAGGAGAAATTTTATTTCAGTCTATAATAAAAATTTTTGAAGAAAATCCAAAAATTGTACATAAGGTATTTAGAAGACCAAAAACATTAACAACATTGAGATTTAATTACTATCCTAGACAAAAAAAACCAATTGAGATCTCATCTCAAGATGGAAAAAGACTTGGATGTGAAACTCATGTAGACAGCGGAATAATGACAATTCTTTATCAAGATAAAAAAGGAGGTTTACAAGTACAAGATAGAAATAATTCTGAATGGTATGATGTTCCTTACAGTGAAAATTCTTTTGTAATTAATACTGGTTTAGCCCTACAAAAATTAACTAATGATAAATTTAAAGCTACTAATCATAGAGTAATTTTAAATCATAAAAAGAGAATTTCGATTCCATTTTTTTTTGAACCAAATTATGATTTTGTTATAGATCCTGTTTTCTTAAATATAAAGAATAAACCACTCCATAAAATAAATAATTATGGAATTTTTTTAACTCAATCATTAAAAAAATTTATTGAATATAAAAGATAAATTTAATTTTTTTAGTTGTTCCAAAAATAATATACTATAGCTACTATTGCTAAAATTTCCCAGCCACCCATTAATCCTCCAAATTAGATTTTATATTATACAAAATATGTATTATAAAACAAAGATTATGTTAGCTTGACGACAAGGTGATAATCTATAGTAATATTAGATATGGGAATTGTAATAGAGATTTTTTTGCCATTAGCTTTAGCCTTTATAATGTTTGTACTAGGTTTGGGACTTACTGGAACTAATTTTTTAAGAGTTGTTAAACAACCTCGAGATTTTGCTGTAGGAGCTTTTTCTCAGATTATTTTACTTCCAATTGTAGCATTTATTCTTGTAAAAATATGGCCTATTGCTCCAGAGTTAGCAGTTGGAGTTATGATTATTGCGGCTGCGCCGGGTGGAGTTACTTCAAATTTGTTAACTTCTTATTCAAAGGGTGATGTAGCTTTATCAATATCACTTACAGCAATTATCAGTTTGTTTTGTGTTATTACAATTCCATTTATTGTTTTAACTTCTGTTAAGTTATTGACAGATTCCAATATATCTCAAAATTTTTTATTAACCAGTATGATACGCGACATGTTTTTAATTGTTACAGTGCCAGTTATATTAGGTATGTTGCTTAGAAGATTTGTTTCTAAAATTGTATTAAGATATGAACCAATAGCTAAAAAAGTTTCAACAGTCCTTTTCGTAATAGTTTTATTGGGAGCTATTGCGTCAGAAAGAGAAAATGTCTTTTATTATTTTGCCCAAGCAGGTCTTGTAACTCTGGTACTTAACGTAATTATGATGATTGTAGCTTATTTTCTTGCCCAGTCCCTAGCATCAGGTACGGAACAAAAAATATGTATTACAATTGAGTGTGGACTACAAAATGGAACTCTAGCAATATTTGTGGCAACATCAATTTTTGGTGGAGGCATGTATGTAATACCTGCAGCTACCTATAGTTTAATAATGTTCGCTACTTCCTTGATATTTGTTTATTTAGTTAGAAAATCTATTTAAACTAAAGTATTTGTGCTTAAACTTAACTAAATTTTTTCAGATATACATGATATAGTATTTAAATATTAATTTTAACTACATCTGGGTCTATTTTTTTTATAATAGAGTTTTTTAATTTGTTGATGAATCAATATTTATGAAACATTATATCGCTATTCAAAAGTCATCTGACTTTTGAGTTTATTGTTAACAATAAAAAGGAAATATAAAAAATGTATAAATACATTAAACAACTAACTTCTTTGTTAGCCGTTTTTGTAGTTTTATTTGCATTTGCAAATGAAGCCATGGCAGCAAAGAAATCAAAAACTCTGAAAAACACTATTAAAAAAGGATTTGTAAGATGTGGTGTTTCTCAAGGTCTTCCAGGTTTTTCTAATGCTGATGCATCAGGAAACTGGACAGGTGTTGATGTTGATGTTTGTAGAGCTGTTGCTGCTGCGGTACTAGGAGATGCAAGTAAAGTTAAATTTACTCCACTAAGTGCTAAAGAAAGATTTACAGCTTTAACTTCAGGTGAAATCGACATTTTATCAAGAAATACTACATGGACTTTGTCTCGTGATGCTGACATTGGATTAACATTTGTTGGTGTAAACTTTTACGATGGTCAAGGTTTCATGGTCAGAAAAGCTTCTGGTATAACTTCTACTAGCCAATTTAAAAGTGGTCTTTCTGCTTGTGTAAATATTGGAACTACAACAGAATTGAATATGAGAGACTTTTTCACTTCAAAAGGTATCACATATGAACCAGTTGTGTTTGAAAAAGCAGACGAAGTGGTAGCAGCTTATGATGCAGGAAGATGCGATACCTATACAACTGATAAATCAGGTTTAGCAGCTCAAAGAACCAAGCTGTCAAATCCAGATGATCACATTGTATTGCCAGAAACAATTTCCAAGGAACCTTTAGGACCAGTTGTTCGACAAGGCGATTCAGTTTGGGAAGATATTGTTCGTTGGTCATTATATGTAATGATTGAAGCAGAAGAGTATGGTGTTAATTCTTCAAACGCTTCCGCTATGAAAACTTCAGAAAATCCACAAATTAAAAGACTTGTTGGAGCTGAGGGTGAGTTAGGCGCGGCTTTGGGACTAGAAAACGATTGGAGCTACAACATTATTACACAAGTTGGTAATTATGGTGAAAGTTACAAGCGTAATATCGCAGATACAGGTATTTTGCCCGACAGAGGTCCTAATGAACTATGGACAAAAGGTGGTATTCTTTACGTAGCACCTGCTAGGTAATTATATTTAAACGGTTATTAAAAAAAGGGCTGGATTTTTCTGGCCCTTTTTTTTATCCTCAAAATATAATGAATTTAAAAAGCACAACTTCTAGTATTTCTGATTTCTTTTATGCAAGACCAAAACTTAAATACTACTTACCTCAAGCACTAACAATTTTTTTCATTGTATTTATTTTCGGTTATTTTTCATACAACGCACAAGTCAATATGGATAATAGAGGGATTGACTTTGGTTTACGTTTTTTAGGAGAGGAGTCATCATTTGATATTTCATTTACTCCTTTTGTGGAATATGATGGCACCAAATCTTATGCCACCGCTTATCTAGTTGGTTTAATAAATACAATTATAGTAGCCTCAATCGGGATATTCTTTGCCACAATATTAGGTATTATCATTGGTATTTCCAGACTCTCACCAAATTATTTGATAGCAAAAATATCAGAGATATATATAGAAATATTTAGAAACGTTCCATTGTTGCTTCAATTATTTTTTTGGTATTTTGCGGTTTTAAGGGCATTGCCACTTCCTAAGGATGCAATTAGTTTTTTTGATGTTTCATTCTTGTCCATTAAAGGACTGTATGTTCCCAGATTTATTTGGACCAATGGGCAATTATTTCTTACGTCAATCTTAGCGTCAATAATTGTAATTTTTTTTCTTTTTAAATTTTTTAAAAAAGAACAAGAACAAACGGGTAAGCAATATCCAAAATTTTTTATTTCATTAGTGATAATTATAGTTCTTCCATTTCTAACTTTTTTGATTGGAGGCGTTTCATTAGATTTTGAGTATCCTGAACTAAAACAATTATCTAAGACTATTTACAATTTTAAAGGAGGGATAAGTATTATTCCTGAATTAATGGCCTTAGCCTTGGCTCTTTCATTATACACCGCTACTTTTATTGCTGAAAATGTTAGGGCGGGAATAGAAGGAATTAGCAGAGGGCAAAAGGAGGCTGCTGCATCCATCGGTTTAACACCAGGTCAAACTCTTAAATTAGTCGTAATGCCTCAAGCTTTAAGAATAATCATACCACCAACAACTAACCAATATTTAAACTTAACGAAAAATTCATCCCTTGCAGCAGCGATAGCCTATCCAGATATCGTTTTAGTATTTGCAGGAACGGCTTTAATGCAAACAGGCAGAGCTATTGAAATAATCTCTATAACCATGCTTTCTTATTTATCACTCAGTATTACAATCTCAATTTTTATGAATTGGTATAACAAAAGAATGGCAATTAAAGAAAAATGATAAAAAAACTAACATTTTTAAATCCAAGTAGGGAAAACTTAAATTTATTTATTTTAGTCGGTATTGTCCTTTTTGGATTAGGTATACTTGACATTGTCCTTAATTCTCTGTTTGAAATAAATATAACTTCTTTTCTACCACGATGGTTAAATTACTTCACACCGTTACTTATTAGTTTTATTGGACTTCATTATATAAGAATTGAATTTTCTGGCATAAAAATGTTAGACCAATTAAATAAAAATATAAATTCAAATTGGTTTAATGCGATTTTATCTTTATTGGTTATTTTTGTATTAATTAAAACTATTCCAGGTCTTTTAAATTGGTTATTTTTTGATGCCAACTTTATAGGAAATACTAAAGAAGAATGCACCGGAGATGGAGCATGTTGGCTTTTTATTAGATTTTGGATTACACGATTTATGTATGGACTATATCCTGATGCAGAAATATGGAGAATTAACGCCGCTTTTTTAATGCTTATAGGAACTGTAATTACTGCATTTTTTGTTGGTCCAAAAATTAAAAAATATATTATTATTTTTCTATTATTTATTTTTCCGTTTATAGCTATTAATTTAATTTCCGGAGGTAACTTTGGTTTGGTGTGGGTTGAAACTGGAGCTTGGGGCGGTTTATCGCTAACCTTTATTGTATCAATTTTTGCGATGCTTTTTTGTTTTCCAATTGGCATGTTTCTTGCTTTGGGAAGAAGATCTTCGTATCCAGTAGTAAGATATGCCTCAATTGGATTTATCGAATTTTGGAGAGGTGTGCCATTAATTACAGTTCTATTTATGGCCTCTGTAATGTTTCCTATGTTTTTACCAGACGAAGTATTCATGGATAAACTTGTTAGAGTTATTATTGCGATAACACTTTTCGAAGCTGCTTATATGGCAGAAGTTATACGTGGAGGACTTCAGGCGTTACCAAAAGGTCAATACGATGCAGCAAAATCTCTAGGAATGGGTTATTGGAAATTACACTTACTTGTCATTCTTCCCCAAGCTTTAAAACTTGTTATTCCTGGTTTAGCGAATACGTTTATAGCTTTGTTTAAAGATACTCCCTTAATCTTAGTAGTGGGTTTGCTTGAACTTATAGGTATGATAGATATGGCAAAAGCGAACCCATATTGGCTTGGTTTCGCGATCGAAGGATATGTTTTTGCTGGTGCAGTTTATTGGATTTTTTGTTTCTCTATGAGTAGATATAGTCAGAGTTTAGAGAAAAAATACAAAACAGATAGATAAAAAAGTTATGCTAGATAAAATTATACAAATGGAAAATGTGAGTAAGTGGTTTGATGACTTTCAAGTTTTAAAAGATATAAATCTTGAAGTTTCTTTAAAAGAAAAAATTGTTGTTTGCGGACCATCTGGTTCAGGCAAATCCACATTAATTAGATGCATTAATAGATTGGAAGAACATCAGAAAGGAAAAATTGTAGTTGATGGAATTGAGCTTTCTGAAAATACAAGAAACATTGAACAAATAAGAGCTGAGGTTGGTATGGTTTTCCAACAATTCAATTTGTTTCCACATTTATCAATTTTAGACAATTGTTCGCTAGCACCTATTTGGGTTAAAAAAATGCCTAAAAAACAGGCTGAGGAATTAGCATTAAATCAATTAGAAAAAGTTCAAATATTAGACCAAGCAAAAAAATTTCCTGGACAATTATCAGGTGGACAACAACAAAGAGCGGCGATTGCGAGAGCTCTGTGTATGGAACCAAAAATTATGCTTTTCGACGAACCCACTTCTGCTTTAGATCCAGAAATGATTAAAGAAGTTTTAGATGCAATGGTTAATTTGGCAAAAGCTGGAATGACCATGATAGTGGTTACTCATGAAATGGGTTTTGCAAAAGAAGTTGCAGACTCAGTAATCTTCATGGATGAAGGCATGATTGTTGAAAGAGCAGCTACAAAAGAATTTTTTGCAAATCCAAAGAGTGATAGAACAAAACTTTTCTTAAGCCAAATACTTTGACATTATATCAAGTCATTTAATATTTTAACAGAAATGTTTAAGAAATTATCTTTATTATTTATTTTTTTTATTACTCAATTATATTTTAATACAGCTTTTGCTCATGTTTTACATTACAAAAAATTAAATAAGTTAGAATTTGATCTTTACAGAAACAATGAATTAATTGGCCATCACAATTATTTTTTTAATAGAGATGGTCAAAATTTAATAGTAGAAAATAAAATTAATTTTAAAATAGAAGTATTTGGTGTTACCTTATACAGATATTCATCCGAAGGTAAGGAGAAGTATATTAATGGAAAATTTGAAAGTTTTTCATCTATTACTAACCACAATAAGAAAGCAAAATTTTGTAAAATTTATAGAAAGGAAAATCAATTTTTTATAGAAGGATCTTCTTATAAAGGCGTTGCACCAAAGAATTTTATAGTTGGAACTTGGTGGAACCATGAAATAATTAATTTTAATGCTCAAATTAGTAATGGATCTGGAAGAATTATAGAACAAACTGTTAAATTTGTTGGTAAGGAGAACATGAAAATTAATAACAAAACATATACCGCGTTAAAATTTAATTTTTCTTCAACCGATCCTAGTTTATCAAAAGATAAGAAACTAGATACCAATGTTTGGTTTGATGAAGAGAGCTTAGTTTGGTTAAAAGCAAGTTTTAAAAAAAAAGGTAATTGGGAATACAGACTTAAAACAATTGAGTAATATAAATTTTATATATCTTCTTCTTTCCTGCCTAATAATATTTTACTATTGTCAACCGAAAAAGTTTAGAAGACTAGGGTTTTTTATACCTAAAAAAAAATTATTTTCCACTTGCAATGTATTTCATTATAAGGTTGTATTTACTTTTTAAGAGGGGGGTCTAATGGAAGAGAATTTTAATAAGCATCTGGGTAATATGCTAAAAATGCGTAGATTAGCGCTGGGGTTAACACAAACTAAAGTAGCGAAAGCAATTAATGTAACTTTTCAACAAATCCAGAAATATGAAAAAGGTATAAATGGTGTAAGTTCGTTAAGATTATTGCAACTATCAAATTATTTAAAAGTACCAATAAATTATTTTTTCGATACTTGTGCTGATTACGCAAATAATTCCGAAAAAATAAATGAAACTCATATGTCAATTAATTATAATTTTCTTGCCAGGATTTATTCTGAGTTGTCACAGGAGCAAAAAAATAAATTTCAAAAACTTGCATTGAGTGAATTAAATTTAACAAAGACGGGATAATCTATATTGGCTCCTCGGGCAGGACTCGAACCTGCGACCAATTGATTAACAGTCAACTGCTCTACCAACTGAGCTACCGAGGAATAAATATTTAAACAAGATACTTTTTTTTAATTACAACACAAGACTATTATGGAGGCCACGCCCAGAATCGAACTGGGATACAAGGATTTGCAATCCTCTGCGTAACCATTCCGCCACGTGGCCAAGATTAAAAAAAATCAATCTTTGTTTTTTAATAAATTATTATATGTTTGTATACAATGCAAAATCCTAATTACAACCATCTTAATATAGAAAAGGAAATATATGATTATTGGGAGAAAAATAAATTTTTTAAGCCTAATAAGAGTAAGAAAAAATATTTTTCCATTGTAATACCACCACCTAATATTACTGGAAGTTTGCATATGGGTCACGCGTTAAACAATTCCTTGCAGGATTTATTAGTACGTTTTCATAGAATGAATGGTTATGAAACTTTATGGCAACCGGGTACTGACCATGCTGGCATAGCTACTCAAGCGGTTGTTGAAAAACAATTGTCAGAAAAAGGAATCAATAAAAATCTACTGGGAAGAGACAATTTTATTAAAGAGGTTTGGAAATGGAAAGTAAAATCTGGAGATCAAATTCTTAATCAACTTAAAAAGCTGGGATGTTCGTGTGACTGGTCACGTAATAGATTTACTATGGATAAAGATTTATCCCAAGCAGTAATAAAAACATTTGTCCAACTTTACAAAAAAAAAATAATATACAAAGATACAAAATTGGTTAATTGGGATACAAAATTAGAAACAGCAATATCAGATTTGGAAGTCGAACAAAAAGAAGTTCAATCAAATCTTTATTATATAAAATACAAAATTGATGAAGAGAATTTTCTTACAATAGCTACTACTAGACCAGAAACAATGCTTGGGGATGCAGCTGTGGCTGTTAATCCAAAAGACGAGAGGTATAAAAATTATATTGGAAAACACATAATTGTACCAATTGTAGAAAGAAAGGTAAAAATAATTGCAGATAAATATGTTTCTATAGATCAGGGTTCAGGTGCTCTTAAAGTAACACCCGCACATGATTTTAATGATTTTGAAATTGGTAAAAGACATAATCTCAAATTTATAAATATTTTTAAAAAAAATGGTAAATTAAATAATGTTGTTCCAAAAAAATTAATAGGAGTAGATCGTTTTGAAAACAATTTTCATTTACTGTTAAAATCTTTAATCTTTCTAATAATTTTATCTGATCTTCTTCCAAAAAGTATGTGTTATCCAATTTGATAT
>AZHR01000027.1 GCA_000504625.1 alpha proteobacterium SCGC AAA240-E13 | reverse complement strand
ATATAAAAAAAAATAATAAATCAAACAATAAATTCAAATATTTAAATAAAAATAATAAAGCATTAGATAATATTAATCATCCTCAAAATAGTTTTTTAGAAGAGTTGAATAAAAAAGAAAATATAGAAAAAATGTTTTTTAGTATTTCTTGAAAATATACTATGTATTACTCAAAACAAACTTGAAGTGATGATAAAAATAATGTAATTTGATATAATATTAAAAATAAATATTCAAACTGAGCTTTAGTTTATGGTATAAAGTCACCTGATAGAAGTGAAAAATATAAATGAAAAAATATATATGATAAATATAAAGAAATATATTGAATATGATGAATTGAAATAAGAAAATCATATTATAATATAGACAATACTATTAGAAATGATAAATGATTATGATGAGATGGAACAGTTCCTACAAATTATTTAATATTATCAAATAATGATGATGAGAATAAAATACAGAATAACAAATTTGAAACTATATATTCAAATTGTTTTAATCAAAAATGAGATGATGAAAATCAATTAGTAAAAAAAATATGAAAAATAAAAGATGAGCTTTGTTCACACACAAAAATGCCTATTTTAAATTCAATTAAAATAGTTGATAGTATAGCAAATTTAAATTTATTTAAATGATTAAAAAAAGATGATAGATTAAAAAAAGAGCAACAATTATTATATAAATACATATGATATGTTGATCGTACTATTGCTAATTGATATAATTGATGAGAAGAATTTTTAGATGCGGATACATTATTTAAAAGAAAGTATGTTTATTTATTTAAAACTGATGAAGAAAGTACAAAAGATGAAAAGATTCAAGAATTTATAAATAATAAAGATAAAGAAACGACAAAAAGAATAAGTTTATGATTTACTTTATGAGCACAAGAATTAATCCGTTATGAAATCCTTTCTCCAATAAATATTATAATAGAAGATGAACAATGACGTAAAATATGAATAGATCCAGAAACATGAATGATAATAAATGAAATACCATGAGTATGGACTAGTTGAAATACAGAATGAAGTAATGAATCAGAGTTTTTTATAATACCAAAAACATGAACATGAAAAGTAGTACATAAAATAACTAGTTATCCGACAGGAAATTGAGAGTATCATATAGTTATGAATGAGGTAAAAACTTGAGAAGTTAATTTTTGAAATAAGAACCAATTAGTAATTGCTTGAGATGCTAAAATGTGAGAAATAGAAAAATATGTAGTTTGAATTAAGTGAAAAAAGTCATGATTTATAAAGGTTGATTTAGAAAAAAATATTTTAGATGAAAAATATTGAGATATATTAAAAAAAATAATTATTTTGATTAATACAAGGTATAATATTCAGAAAAAAAGAGATTTTAGGAATAAATTAATTAAACTTAATGATTTGTGATTTTGAAAATTTAGAAATAATGAAAGAGTTATTTATTTAATAGAAAAACTAATTAAATATTTATAAATATCTTTTTTAACAAGAAAGCTAAAACTTTCTTGTTTTTTTATGTATTTTACTATAATTAAATTAATTATAAAGCTATAAAATGTATATGAAAAAAACTATATTAATTACATGAGGGACTGGGTATATTTGAAGTCATTGAGTAGTGGCCTTTGAACAAGCTGGTTATAAAACTGTTATTGTTGATAATTTATGTAATTCTTCAGTAGAGACTCTTGACGGGATAGAGAAGATTATAGGTTATAAACCTGATTTTTATGATGTAGATTTGAGAGATAAAGATACTTTAGAGGAAGTTTTTAGTAAATATGATTTTGATTGAGTTATCCATTTTGCTGGATTGAAGGCTCCTTTTGAATCTCAAGAACAACCAATTAAATATTTTCAAAATAATATATCATGAAGTATAAATCTTTTTGATTTAATGGATAAATATAAAGTTTTAAATATTGTTTTTTCTAGTAGTGCAAATACTTATTCCACTATTAATGTGCCTCCTATAAAAGAAACTGATCTACAATGAACTACAAATCCTTATGGTACGACTAAATTATTACTTGAAAAAATATTAGAAGACTTATCAAAATTTTCTAATTTTAATGTGATAAATTTAAGATATTTTAATCCTATTTGAGCACACGAAAGTGGTTATTTGGGAGAATTACCAGAATGAAAACCAAATAATTTATTTCCTTTTATTTTTAAAGTATTGACCTGAGATTTAGATGAACTACAAGTTTTTGGTTGAGATTATGATACTGTTGATGGTACATGAGTTAGAGACTATATAGATGTTGTAGACTTAGTAAATGCTCATGTATTAGCTTATAATAAAATTACTAATTTAAATATAAAAATTTGATTTAATGAAAATTTTAATGTTTGAACAGGGGAATGAGTAACTGTTTTAGAGTCTATAGAATATGTAGAAAAAATAGTGTGAAAAAAAGTTAATTATAAAGTTGTTGACAGAAGATTATGAGATATACCAGTTAGTTTTTGTAATACTAATGAAATTGAAAAAGAATTATGATTTAGGACTAAAGTTAGTTTAAATGATAGTATAGAGAATAGTTGGAATTTTTATAATAAATAAAATAAATATTTAATGCAAGAAAATATATTTCTAAATCATAAACTGAAAAGATATTGAGGTAATAAAGAAGAATACTTAACTGATACACAATTAAGATCTTTTTTATTGGAAATTTTAGAACATATAGAAAATGCTTTAAAGCAAGCTTTTATAAATGAAATTTGAGAAAATTATAATAATCTAGACTTTTATAGAGATACTTTTAAAGAAGATATAGATTTATTTATAAATAAAAAAACAAAATTCTTAATTAAAAAAGATGAAGAATGTAAGAAAAAAAAATGAAAAATAGAAGTCAATATTTTTATAACAAAATTAACTTTTTGAGAATTTTCTCACTTATTAAGAAAAATTGAAACAAAATATAAAAAAAATATTTTAAAAACTTTTTGATTTTATAAATTAAGATTTTTTGAAAATTGGATAGCAAATATTAGATATTTTAGAAACTTAGTTTGTCATTGAGAAAATATTTTTAATAGAAAATTTGAGAAAAAAATTGATTTTTATGATACTTTAGAAAATAATAATAATTTTAAATGATATTTTTTAATTTTATGAGTTTTTTGTAAAATATTATGAATTGATGATAAATTATTAAAAATATGAGAATTTTTACAAAAGAAAAAAGACGCACCCGGTGTTAAGCATATTTCAGAAGAAATAGAGGCCTGGTACGTACTAGTAAATTCATTATATAAGTTTTATGTGAGAAAGTCAAATTTAAAGTGAGAGAATATTGATATAATCCAATTTATGCCATATTTTCCTCCTCATAAAGGAGGTCTTGAAACTCATTGAGAGCAATGGTGAAAATACTGGGTAAAAAATGGTTTTTGAAAAGTTTATAATGTGGTGACTAGTTTTGAACAAGAAATCCCCCTCTCAATCTCCCCTCATGGGAGAGAAGTAGAACAGATTATTTATTTAGATGAAGTTATTTGATATAAAAAAGATTGAGTAGAAATATTAGTTTGTCCTAGTGTTGAAATAATTAGTAATTTTCCGGTTTATAAATTTTGGAGTAAAGAATATAGATTAATAATTAAATATTTAAAAGAAGAAACCTCAACCCAACCTTCTCCTCATCAGGAGAGGAAGCAAGAAGAAAATTATTTAGTAATTACAAGAACAAGATTTTTTTTAACAAGCTTTATTTGATGAATATTTGCAATAAAAAGGAAAATGAGGTGGATTCATATTGAACATGGTAGTGATTATGTAAAATTAAATTCTAAGTTTAAAAATTTAGTTGCAAAAATTTATGATAAATGAATCTGAAAATGGATTTTTAAAAGAGCTGATAAGGTTATTTGAGTAAGTGAGGCTTGTAAAAGATTTATTCAAAAAGAGTTTGTGAATAGGTATGTATGAGTAATATATAGAGGTGTTGATCTACCAGATCTAATTGATGAATGAGTGTTAAAAAATAAGTTTTGAGATAAGATTATTATTTGATTTGTTTGAAGGTTATTTAAGTGGAAAAATGTTGATACTTTGATAAAATCTTATTATAGTTTAGATAAAGATTTAAAGAATAAAATTCAAATAGTTATAATTGGTGAATGAGAAGATTTTGATAGGTTAAATGAACTAGATTTAAATAAAGAAATTTATTTTACTTGATGAAAAAGTTTTGAAGAGGCTTTAGAATTACAAAATGAATTTGATATACATTTTCATACTTCTTCTCCAGGTTGATGACTTGCTACAACTTTATTACAAGCAATGTCTTTATGAAAATTTATTATTTCTACTCCTTATGAATGAGCAGATGAAGTTATTGTAGATTGAAAAAATGGAATATTATTGAAAGATGATAGTTCGGAAGAGTTAAAAATATGATTAGAAAAATGACTAATTTTATTTGACGATAAAAAGAAAGAATTTGAAATAGAAAATAAGAAGATTTTTAAAGAAAAATTTGATTGGGATAAAAATATTTTAAAATATTATAAATTATTTAATGAAGAATAAGAAAAAGATAGTTTTTCTTGCACCAGAAACAAAATGATGACCTTATTTTGTTTATAAGGATTTAGTTGACTGATTAAAGAAACAATATTGAAAGGAATCAGATATCATTTTTGTTAATTCTAAGAAAAATTATTTTAAATTACAATTTTGATTATTTTGAAAAATTGATGTTTTGTTTTCAGTTATACCTTTTATTTTTAGGCCTATTTGAATAAATAAATATATTTATAATCCTAGATGAAATTTTGAACTAGAAAAGAAAAAAAATAATTTATGAAATAAATTACTTTATTTTGCAAAAAATAATCTAGATTTTGCAGATAATATTTGGCTTGTTTCATACTTTTTAGCAGATAAATTAGATTTTAGAAAAAAATATGAAGATAAAATAAAAATTATTCCAAATTTTATTAATATTGATGAATATAATTTTTGAGAAAAAAAATATGATGAGAAAAAATATAAATTTTTAACAATTACTAGTTTTAAATTTTATGATAAGTGAAGATGAATTATTAATTTAGCAAAAGTTATCTCTATATTATGAGAAAAAACTAATAAAAAAATTGAATGGACTATTATTTGAAATGATAACTCTGATAATTATAAAAAAATTAAAAAAGAATTTGATAAAGTATCGTTTAAAGGTAATATTATTATTAATTGGAAATGATGGTGTGATAAGGCTAATATTAAAGAAGAATTAAAAAATAATGATTATTTTTTATATTGGACTTTCTTGGATAATTTTCCTAATATTATATTAGAGGCTATTGCTAGTAATATGAAAGTTTTAGTAAATAATTTTGAAAGTTTTAAATATTTTTTAGATAAAAATATTATATGTAAAAGTGAGGATAAAATGGTTGCAAAAGTAATAGAAGATAAAGTAGATTTAATTAGTATTTCAAAGTTTGATGAAAAAAATATATTAGAATATATTTATAGAATAATAAAAAATCAATGAGAACAAAAAAAATAATGTTCACAAATAATAAGTGATGAGTATGAAAAACTACTCTTACTTATAATGTATGAAAAAAACTTGCAAGTTTATGATATAAAGTTGTTTTGGTAGATTTAGATCATCAATGTAATTTATCTGTTTTATCTTTATGAGAAGAATTTTTAGAAAATAATTTATTTTCATGAGAAAATATATATTCGGTTTTAGAAAATCTTATTAAATGAGTTTGAGATATAAATGAAAAAGTAAATTTTATAGATATAGATAAAAATTTAAGTATTTTACAATGAAATATTAGTTTGAGTTTATATGAATGAATTTTGTGAAATGCTTTTAATGAAGCTTCAAGTGGTTTAGAAAGATGATTTGTCGTTACTTCTGCTATAAATAGATTTTTAGATAAAAAATGATTAGATGAAAATATAGACTTTTTCTTAATTGATACAAATCCTAGTTTATCATTATTAAATAAATCAATATTTCTTTGAACAGATTATTTTGTAGTTCCAACTATGAGTGATATTTTTAATTTTCAATGAATAGAAAATTTATGAAACTTTTTTGAAAATGAAAAAAGAAATTGGAATATTACTGCAAAAGTTTTAGCAAAAGATAAAAAAATAACTTCTGATTTAATACTAGATTGAGAAAGTTTATTTTTATGATATATAGTTAATTCATATAATGTTTATGCAAAACAAGCAATTAAATCACATAAAAATTGGATAGAGAAAATTCCTAAACAGGTAAAAGAATTTTTGTCATATAAACATTGTAAAAATTGATTAGTTGATTTATCTTGGGATAAACCATTATGATTTACTCAAGATTATGGACAACTTTCTAGTTTATCTCATCAAAAACAAAAAGCAATATTTGAATTTGGTAAAAAGGATATTCATGAAAAATGAACTTTAGAGTTATTAGAAAAAGCTAAGGTGGAGATTGATTTAGTTGTTAGTGAATTGGTTAAGAGAGTTGAGAAGTGGTAGTGATATATAATTTAATATTATTTAATGAAAGATAAAACAATAATAATAACAGGTTGAGCATGATTTATTTGATCAAATTTTTTGAATAAATATGTACTAAAATATCCTGAAATAAAATGGATAAATATAGATGCTTTAACTTATGCATGAAAATTAGAAAATATTTCTGATAAAGTAAAAGAAATATGAAATTATTTTTTTGAACAAATAGATATAAGAAATAAACAAGATTTAAAAAAAGTTTATGAAAAATATAATCCAACTGATATAATTCATTTTGCTGCAGAATCTCATGTAGATAATAGTATCAAAAATCCTATGATTTTTACTGAAACAAATATTATTTGAACTCAAAATCTACTTGATTTACATAAAGAATTTAAATTAAATAGATTTCATCATATTTCAACAGATGAAGTTTATTGAGATTTACCAAATGGATGATTTTTCACTGAAAAGACTTGTTTAGATCCTTCAAGCCCTTATTCTTCTTCAAAAGCCTCATCTGATATGATAGTAAAAGCTTATGGTAGAACTTTTGGAATTGATTATACTATTACTAGATGTTCTAATAATTATTGACCAAATCAGGATAATGAAAAACTTATTCCTCATTTTATAGAATTACTTAGAAATGATGAAAAAGTTAATGTCTATTGAGATTGAAGCAATATTAGGGATTGGTTATATGTAGAAGATCACTGTGATGCAGTATGGGAAGTTTTTTCAAAATCAAAAAATAAATGAATATATAATATTGGTTGAAATAATGAATATACAAATTTAGAAATAACTAAACTTATTTTAAAAGAAATGAATAAGTGAGAAGATTTTATAACTTTTGTGGAAGATAGAGCTGGACATGATGTTAGATATGCAATTGATGCAAAAAAAATTCAAAAAGATTTATGATGGTTTCCAAAAATAATGTTTGAAGATTGAATTATAAAAACAATTAAATATTACTTAAATAAATAATTATGAAAGGAATAATCTTAGCATGATGAAGTGGAACTAGACTTTATCCAGTAACTCAAGCAATTTCTAAACAATTAATGCCAATATATGATAAACCAATGATATATTATCCATTATCAACTTTATTAATAGCTTGAATAAAAGAAATACTAATTATTACGACTTCTGAAGATAATGAAAGTTTTAAAAGACTTTTATGAGATTGATCTAAATGGTGAATAAAATTAGAATATTCTATTCAATTAAATCCAGATGGACTTGCTCAAGCTTTTATTATTTGAGAAAAGTTTATTTGAAATGATGATGTATGTTTAGTTCTTTGAGATAATTTATTTCATTGACAATGATTATCAAACTTATTAAAAGAGAGTGTTAAAATAGTAGAAGAAGAAAAAAAATCTGTTGTCTTTTGATATGAAGTGGCTGATCCAGAAAGATATTGAGTTGTTGATTTTGATGATAATATGAATGCTTTAAGTATTGAAGAAAAACCTAAAGAACCTAAATCCAGTTTTGCTGTGGTATGACTTTATTTTTATACAAATGAAGTAATAAAAATAGCTAAAAATGTTAAGCCTTCAGAAAGATGAGAACTTGAAATTACAAGTGTAAATGAAGAATTTTTAAATAACTGAAAATTAAAAGTTGAATTAATGAATAGGTGATATGCTTGGCTTGATACAGGAACTCATGAATCTATGCTTGAAGCTAGTAATTTTATAGAAATTATTGAAAAAAGACAATGATTAAAAATTTCTTGTCCTGAAGAAATAGTTTGGAAAAATTGATATATAAATAATAAACAATTAGAAAAACTTGCTATTCCACTTAAAAAAAATAATTATTGAAAATATTTATTAAAATTAATATGAAAAAATGTTTAAATTTATAAAAACAGAAATTCCTGATGTAATTATAATAGAACCTCAAATTTTTTGAGATGATAGAGGTTTTTTTATGGAAACATATTCAGAAAAGGAATTTAAACAAAACTGAATTAATTCTAATTTTGTGCAGGATAATCATTCAAAATCAAAAAAATGAGTTTTTAGATGATTTCATTTTCAAACTAAAAATACTCAAGCAAAACTTGTAAGAGTTATTTCTTGAAGTGTTTTAGATTTTGCAATTGATTTAAGGAAAAAATCTGAAACATATTGAAAATATATTTCAGTAGTTTTAAGTTCACAAAATAAAAAACAACTTTTTGTTCCTCAGGGGTTTGCTCATTGATTTCTAACTTTAGAAAATGATACAGAATTTGTTTATAAATGTGATGATTATTATTATCCTGAATATGATTGATGAATAATCTATTTAGATTCTGAATTAAATATAAACTTTGAGGAAATAAAGAAAAAATATAATATTGTTGAATTATCTTTTTCTGAAAAAGATAAAAATCATCCAACTTTGAAAGAATTTTATAATAATAATCCTTTTTAAATATATTTTTTCTTTTTTTGTTTTAAGGTATTTAAATCATTTATTTATATTTTTACTATTATTTACCAATACTTTAATTTTATTTAGAAAATCTGTTTTAGCTATTTCTATTTTTATTTTTTCTATATCATCTCAAATAAATCTCTTTCTTTCAGATCAATTAAAAATAATCTCTAAAATATTATCTACAAATTTATTATATTCTTTTAATTTAATTCATCTTTGCATCGCAAAAGTATTTGTATTTAAACGAATATATTCTTTTAAAATCTCCTTATATCATTTAGTAATAATTTTTCTTTTCTTCTTTTTCTTCTTTATCTTTTGTTTAATATCTTTTATTTTTCAGAAATATCATAAATAAAAATTATAATCTGGATCTATTTTTATGATTTTTGTCTTTTTATTTTCATCAAAATATCATTTAGCAATATTTAAATCTAAAATATTTCAAGTAAAAGAATTATTACTTCATAAAAATCAAAGTTTTGATAAAAAATTAATATCTATTTTTTCAACAACTGTTTTTCTATTTTTATCAAAATATCAATAAACAGTTTTTCAATCTTTTGATACAAATAAATACTTAGATCATAAAAATCATAAATTATTTTTTAAGTATTCTCATTTATATCAATCTATTTTTTCTACATTACTATAAATAGTTCATAAATCATTTATTTCATAAGAAAAACTGTTTTCTATAAAAAATGAAGTATAAAATATAAATATTATTTTAAATAAAGTTTTCATATTTTAATAACTAAAAATTACATAAATATCACCTAATCAATTTACTGAATCTTTTCAAGTAACTTCCTTAAACAAATCAGCACTATTAATATCTATATTTCAAAATTCAAAATCTCTTATTCTTTTATATATCCATCCGATACCTCAGCTTCATATATTATCTAAATTAAAATTTCTTCTATAATTAAAAGTATCGTAACTACTATTAAATCATGATTTAAGAATATTATTAAAAAGATTTATATATTTAGTAATATCTAGACTATTATTATTTTCTATAAAATTATTTATAAAAACTCATTTTCATCATAAATCTATATTATTAAAATTGACTATCTTATTATTTAAAAAAGTTATATCTTCATCATTTTCAATACTTAAATTATTCCCTCAAATATTAATTTCATTTGAAGTGAAAACTGAATAATTAATAGTAGGTTTATTTGAGGAATTTCAATCCTCTATAAAACTAACATCATAAATTCAAGTAGAAGTATCATTAATAAAATTAATTTCTGAATCTTTTAAAAAAAATGGCATTTTAAAATTATAATTTCAATCTAATTCTATATCTATTTTTGAATTAATTATTTTTAATTTATTAAAGTAATTATTTACAGTATTATAGTATCTAGACCGTAAATCTCTACTTTTGAAATATTTATATGAATTTGTAATTCATAACTGATTGTGATTATTTAATTTAAAATATGAATTATAAATAGTAATTCAATTTGATATAGGATTTTCTCTAGATTGTTTAGAGTTGAAAACTTGATCTTCGAAATATCACATTTCATCATTAAAAAAACTAGCATTTTCGAATATTATATTTCATGCTCATTTAAGTAATCTAAATTTAGTATTTTTAATAATAAATAAATCATCATTTATTCACTCAATAATTAATTTATTATTAAAGTCAGTTCATTTAAAATCTAAATCTATTCTATTGTTTAACAAATCTTCAAAACTACATTTTACTTTTATATTAAAAGTAATTCATGAAGCCGCTTCTTCATTTCAAGCTTTATTAACTTCTTTATTTATATAATCTATAGTTTTTTCTATTCATACCTTTAAAGTAGAAAAAGATTTAACTCTGTTGAAAACCTCTCAATCATCATTATCTCATTCAACACAATCGATTAAAGTATAATCCGACTCAAAATCACTCTCTGCATTAACTCAATTAGTTAATAAGAACACAACCAATAGCACTAAAAATATTTTTTTCATAATAAATTTTTAACAAGTAATAAAACTATTATATATAACCTATATTAATTTAACCTTAATTATTTAATGCAAAATTTTAAAAAGTGTTTTTAAAGTAATATTAGATTACGTCAAATGAAATTACAATAATTTTTCTCTTTTTAAGATTATTGCAAGTAAATTTAAACTAAATATAAATATTAAAATATATAATAATATTTCTATTTTTGTCATTCATCTTTTACCTAAAACATTCTCTTTTAATATATTATTATCTTTTTTTATTCACATTTTAGATCAAGAATTCATTTTAATATCCTCTATTTCTTTTTTAGAACTTAAAGTTTTATTTAAATTCTTTTTTGTTTTTTCTTTTTTTGGAGCTGTAATATACTTCACATAAAAACTAGTATTTTTTTCTACTCATTTTGATGATAATATTTTCAAATTTACTTTGTAATTTCAATAGTATTCGTATTTAATATATCATGGATTTTTTCATTCAAAAGTTTTTCCATTTCAAAAATCCCAAATATATTTCTTTATATCTCATCAAATACTATTTCATCAATCAAAATTTATACTACATTTATCTATACAAGTTATAGTATTTCATTTTACTATTTTGTTTTTTCATATTTTTCATTGTAGAGAAATAATTGGTTTTATTTTTTCTTTTATTTGAACTTCAGAAGATATTATGTTTTTAATTTTTACCTCATTTGAAATAATATTATTTTTAATTATTTTTTTTATAAAATTTCAATTATCAATATATCATGAATTAACTTTAAATTCATTTTTCACATTATTTATTTCCTCTATATCAATTATTTTAACATCCTCATTATTTTCTTTTTTTATTAACTTTGTATTTATTTCTTTTTTCCACATTCAAACTCATTCTTTTTTTGCTCTTTTTTCAGATTTTTTAAAATTTAGTTCATATTTAAAACTATAATTTAAATAAGCTTTTCCGTATCATTTTTTTATTAATTTTTCATTAAAATTTTCTCAATTTAAAATAACATATCAAAGTAATCTAGAATATTTATCACGAAAATTATTTTTATCAATTTCTATTAAAACTTTTTTTCAGAGTAATTGAGATTTTGTAAAATTAAAAGCTTCTATTCAAAACTTTTCGATACTTTTATCTGGATGTTTTGTTTCTGGTGTATCAACTCATATGAACCTTAGTCTTTCCTTTTTCAAAGAATCTAAAAATTGAATTTCAATAGTATCTCAATCAATAATATTTAATACTTTTGCATTTCAAGTTTTAATTTCTAATCTTTCATGATTTAAATAATAACCTGCTTTAATTCAAAAATTCCATCTTAAAGCATCAACTAATATTCAATTACAAATTAAATTTACTTCATCTACATCATTGTTAAAATTTATCTTAGTTAGCTCTTTATAATATGTTTTAGTTTTTCATATTTTAATATATTCATCATTTTTAAAAAAATATTTATTACTTCATCAATCTAAGTTATCATCTAAATAGCATCATTTTAAATTTATTTTTTCATCACTATTATTTATTATTTCCACAT
>AZHR01000026.1 GCA_000504625.1 alpha proteobacterium SCGC AAA240-E13 | reverse complement strand
TGGCTGCAATAAACGGACTATTTATTGGACCTATTCAGTCTGCAAGTCGAGTTATGATAACTACATTGCTAGATAATAATAATCAAGGAAAAGGGTTTGGTCTATTTGCTACATCAGGAAAATTAACTTCGTTTATTGGGCCCTTGCTAGTAGGCACGGTTACATTTTTATTTGACAGTCAAAGAATTGGTTTTTCTTCAGCAATTATTTTGCTAGTAGTTGGATTAGTAATTTTAGTAAATATTAAAAAAATTTAATTAATGAGATTAGATGAAATTAAAGGTTTATAATATTTACATTCATAAAGTGAATTCATATTTTTAAATTCACAATTCTTTAAAATAGACGAAATCATAAAGTTATATCGATTATTTTTGGCCAAAACTTCAAGAGTATTTGTAATAATATTGTATTTGAAATTACTATTTAACGATTTAACTGCACTTATCATAATAATTGTCTGGTTATCATTTAACAAATAATAAGCATAATCTTCTGGAAAAACTGGTAATTTATAATTCACGGATAAAGATTTTGCCTTTCTAGGAAACCAATCATATGTAATTAATGGTTTTGTTTTTTCTGTATTATTATTAAATAAATATAAGTCTTGTGGATAATCGGTAATGTAATTAAAATTTTCTCCTTTTGCCAACACTGCTTTATCTCTTGTCTTAAAAAACAGTGTAAATTTTTTATCGTGAGATATCATTTTGCCTATATTAAAAACTTCTTCAATATCCTGCTTATAGGGGACAGACTCATTCGAATTTCCTTCAATATTGAACATAAAAGTAAAAAAGAAGATATATATCAAAAATTTTTTCACAAAATATATCTAGTCTTTATTTGTGAAGTTTTTTTGTTTGAAATGTGACCTAATTTAAACCTTCAATAAACAATTTCATTTTTTCCATAAGCAATTTATTGTAATCCAACATATGATCGTCATATTCTGTAAAATAATAAAATTTAGGTGAATTTGCAGAATTATAGATTTTTTCTCCCATCTCAAAAGGCACTATACTATCCTTCTTACCATGCATAACTAGAACGGGAATATGGATATTTTTTATTTTTTTTAAGCTCTCATATCTATCTTTCAATAATAAACTTACAGGAAAAAAAGAATAATATTTTTTTCCCATTTCAACCATCGATGTAAATGGAGATTCCAATACTATTCCTGCAAAATTTTTATTTTGAGCAATTTCTATTGCAACAGCTGCCCCCAATGACTCGCCACATAAAATAATCTTTTCTTCTCTAATTCCGTTTGATTCAAGCCATCTTACTGCACTTTTGGCATCATCATAAAGTCCTTGCTCACTCGGTTTTCCAGAATTTCCACCAAATCCTCTCCAAGCTATAATTAAAAAATTTAGATCCAAATTTTCAAAATGGTTTAATTTATATATTCGATTTTCCAGAGAACCAGCATTGCCATGAAAAAATAAAATAGTTTTTTTCGAAATATCTTTTTTGTGAAACCATCCAAGAAGATTAAGATTATCAGAAGTAGGAATATTAACTTTTTCAATTTTGGGAATTAAATTATCAACTTCAGTATAGCTATTTACATTTGGATGATAGAGCAATTTCCCTTGATAAAAGTACAAAAAAATTAGCAATACAACGTAGATTGAAACAGTTAAAATAATAAATTTTGTAAAAAACATTTTATTATTCAAATTTATCAAAAAAAATAAATTTTTTTTATTTTTTAATTGATTTTAAAGAATCATAAATCAAAAGAGATAAGCAGAATATAACTATTATCCAAAAAGGAAGGCCTCTCCAAAATCCTGCAAGACCCGTGCTTATACTCCAAGCTAAACCAAAAAGAAAAATTGCGACAAGTGTAACGCCTAAAAAAATTGTAAACTTTTCACTAAATTTCATAGTTAATACTCTGTCATCTTTTAATTTTACTCATCAACCAACTAGCATTCCTGAATAATCTTTCATCATCAAATAAAGACGAAACTAATTGCACACCAACTGGAAGACCATTTTTTCCTTGTAATAAGGGTAAGTTAATACAAGGCATTCCGCAATATGTCCAAACCGTACAAAATATGGGATCGCCAGTAGATTTTAAACCTTTGGGAGCCTCTCCTGTTGCTGATGGAGTTAAGATTGCATCATAATCGTTAAAAAATTGTTTAAAGTAGGTATTTGCTACATCTATCTTGGTCAAAGCATCATTGTATTCTACAGAAGTGTATTTCATTCCTCTTTCAATAGCCTCTATAATTTTATCACTTAGCTTATTTTTTGACTTATTATATTCTCCGGAAAAAGATCTCGCCATATCTGACTCCATAATTATTTTATGCCAATCTGGTATTTTAGCAAAACCCTCTGGTAACTCTATTTCTTTTACCTGACCTTTAAGTTCATTTTTTATTTCACTAAATCCATCTGCCACATCTTCATCTAGTTTGTCCATAAAAGGTAACTTGATGTAAGCTAATAAAGGTTCCATGGGTGGCTTTTGTCTGCTCACGGCTAATAATTTCGGTCTAGGATTTAAAGATGAATCAGGATCTTGCTTGTCATAACCAATAAGCTGCTCACTAATTAGTGCTGCATCTTCTATAGAATTAGAAAAAATACCAACTTGGTCCAATGCCTGAGAAATTTGTAACACTAAATGTCGTGAAATTAATCCTTTAGTAGGTTTATAGCCTACTACACCGCAGTAGGAAGCTGGTCTAATAACCGATCCGTTAGTTTGACTTCCAATAGCAAGTGGAACCATATGTGAAGCAACAGCTGCAGCCGATCCGCTTGATGACCCGCCAGGTGTTCTACTAAGATCGTGAGGATTTTTAGTTTTACCGGGAGAATAGTATGCAAGCTCAGTTGTTACTGTTTTTCCCATGATGATCGCTCCTGCCTGTTTTAATTTTGATACAACTGTACAATCATTCATACTTAGATTTTTCTTATGAATTTCTGTACCGTCCGTAGTTGGCATATCTTCTGTATCAAAAATATCTTTAATGCCAACAGGTATGCCATGAAGATCTCCGTGTTTACCTGATTGATGTAGTTCATCCGATTTTTTTGCTTGGGTAAGCGCAAGTTCTTGATCAAAGAATTCCCAAGCTTCTACGTCTTTTTCTTTTTTTTTTATTTGTTCTATATAACTTTTAACAAGTTCTTCTGATGTAATTGCTCCTTTTTTAATGGATTGAACCATTTCTACTGCGGAAATTTTAAGTGAAGACATAAATATTTATTTACCTATTCCAAAAAAGAAATCTGGTAAAAATAATGCTATCCCTGGGAAATTATACATAAGAACCATAGTAAATATTACTATGAACAAATAGGGCATTATGCTTTTAAAAATTTCTATTAATTCAATTGCATCTCCCACAACACCTTTTAAATAATAAGCTGCCATGGCCATGGGGGGTGTTAAAAATGAAGTTTGAAGATTCAAAGCCACCAACATAGCAAAAAAGTAAGGATTAACCCCAAATGTATCTAACATAGGTAAAAAAATTGGAACAAAGATAATTAATATTTCTGTCCATTCTAGTGGCCATCCCAACAAAAATATTATCAACTGTGCCATAACAAGAAATTGCCACGGTTCTAAATTCATTCCAACAATCCAGTGTTCAACAACCGTATGACCACCCAAATATGAAAAAACAGATGCAAAAGTCCAAGAGCCCACAAATAACCAGCAGACCATGGCGGTAGTTTTAGCTGTTAAAAAAATTGACTCTTTTAATGTTTTCCAAGTAAGTGCTTTATAACAAAAAGCCAAAAACAATCCTCCAAATGCACCTATTGCGGCAGCTTCAGCAGGAGTAGCTAATCCTAATAAAATTGATCCAAGCACTGCTAAAATTAATAATGACAAAGGGACAAAAGAAGTAAGTAACTGTATAATAATAACTCTTGTCGAAGGTACTTCTTCCTCTAAAGGTTTGGGTGCAATACTTGGATTAAAGTACGCTCGAGTAACCACATAGATCATATAAAAGCCCGCTAATAAAAATCCTGGAATAATCGCTGCAGCATAAAGTCTTAACACAGATAACTCTGCTATGGCCGCATAAACGATAAGCATAATGCTAGGAGGAATTAAAATTCCTAAAGTTCCTCCTGCACAAATAACTCCTGAAGCAAATCCCCGATGATAATTAGCCTTGACCATAGCTGGAAAAGCCAACAATCCCATCAAGGTAACCACCGCTCCAATAATTCCACTCGCTGTCGCAAAGATTGCACAAGTCGCTAGAGCTGCAACTGCCATTGAACCTGGAAGATGGCGGGTGGCTAATTGCAAACTGAAAAATAATCGATTGACGATATTCGCCCTTTCAACCACATAACCCATAAACAAAAATAAAGGTATGGCAACAAGTATATCACTTTCCATAACGGAATATGTGTTCTGATTGAGAAGATAAAAAATTTGGTTATTGAGTAAATTATCTACTTGAAAATAAGCGTAGTATCCAAAACCAACACCCATCGAAACTAGGGTAAATGCTATCGGAAATCCCAATAGGACGAGAAAAATAAAAATTGAAAGCATGAAGATAGCAACCTGCGGATCTGTCATTTAATTTCCTTTTCCTAATGCTTCTTTTCGTCTTTGCTCTTCTTGTTGTTGTTTGACTAAATCTTCTTCTGTTTCTCTGACATCTTCATGTCTTTTCATCCACTGACCATTCTTGATACACAAAATACATCTCATACATTCAGATATTCCTTGAATAATTAACAGTCCTCCAGCAAGTGGAATAAGCGATTTAAAATAATAGATTTGAATTCGTGCAGGGCTGTTCCAGCTTACTTCCTTATATCTCCATGAATCTGATGCAATCTCATAGCCAAACCAAAATAGAGCCAACATTCCAGGAAAAAAGAAAAATATATAGAGTATTAAGTCTAACCATGCTTGAGTTCGAACTGGAAACAATCGATATAATACATCGCCTCTAACATGTGCGTCTTGTGCCAAAGCATAGGGGCCCGCCATTAAAAATAATCCTCCATACATTTGAACCATCATATCGAAAACCCAAACTGTAGGAGCATTCAACACATAACGTACAAAAACTTCGTAAGTGACGGAAAGAGTTAAAACTAGAATACACCATCCAAAGGCTCTTCCTACCCAAATGCTTATACTCTCAAAAAAATAAATAAATTTTTCCATGAAATCAATGCCCTCGACAAAATATTTTATATAAAACTGAACTAAACTCAATAAAAAAGGGCGACATTAAAATAATGCCGCCCCTATAAACTTAATTTAAATATTTAAATTGCTTTAGTTGGTTCACCAAAGTGATGTCTATAAGCCATTCCATAATCAGGTGAATTCAGCAATAAGTACGCCATAACTTTTTTAGCATATCCCATTTGCGATTCCACAACTTTTTTGAAAAATGGATCTGTAGCATTAAACTTTTTCACTATTACATCCCAAGCTTTTAACTGATCTTGCATAACTCCATCAGGTGTACGATAAATATTTACACCAAGCTTGTTTTTCAATTTAACAAGGTCATCAGCATATCTTAGAGTGTTATGCCAGAAGAAATTTGAGTTTTCTGCTTCAGAAGCATACTCAAGAATTTTTTGCAATTCTGGAGCAAGACCATCAAACTTACCTTTATTAAATGTAATCTCAAAAGCTTCCTGTGATTGGTGGAAACTTGCTAAGTGATAATGTTTTGATACATCTTGCATACCAAAGTCACTATCAGAAGTTGGATTATTAAACTCAGCAGCATCAATTAATCCACTCTTCATTGCAGGTTGAATTTCTCCACCTGGTAATTGAACAACTGACATTCCCATTTCACCAAGAACGTCTGCAGCTAATCCCACAGTTCGATATTTCAAACCTTTCATTTGAGAAGAGTTTTTGATTTGCTCTTTAAACCATCCAAGTGGTTGAGCTGGCATCGGGCTATTAAAGAAACTAACAAGGTTTAATCCTAAGTTACCCATCAATTCATTAAATAGTTGCATACCACCACCGTACTGTATCCATCCTAACAACTCTTGAGCACTCCAGCCCCAACAAGGGCCAGTTCCAAAAAGTGATGCGGATGCAGCTTTACTATACCAATATGCTGGAACATAATGAGCTCCATCTAGAACCCCTCTGTGAACAGCATCTTGCATTTGACTTGTTTTCACTACAGAATTTACAGGTAAAAGATCGATCTTCAATTTACCACCAGACATTTCGTTAACTCTTTGAACGTAGGCCTGTGCATTCTCTAGGAAAATTCCACCACCCCATGCAGCTTGTACTTTGAGTGTTGTAGCAGCAGAAGCAATATTGGGCATTGCAAGTGTTGCAGCAGCAGCACCTGTTACAGCGGCAGCTTTAAAGAACTTACGTCTTGAAGGAGTTTTTACCCCTTTTAACGTTTTTGTTTTTTTTGACATTAGTTCCCCTCCTATTTTGTCATTTAGTTAATTAACTTAATTTAACTTAATTTAAGCACATCCCTTTAATAGAGTCTTTCTAATAAATATAAAAAAATAGTGATAAATATTGGATATAAAAAATAAATACAACTGTATGTTGAATTTAATTTACAGTATTCGTGCACTTTCCTGTTTTGAAATATTCTTCGATATTATCGATCGCCAAATCAGCCATCGCAGTTCTAGTTTTTTTTGTAGCGCTACCTAAGTGAGGAAGCACAAAAACATTTGGTTGATTTAAATAACCTGAATGAATATTTGGTTCACCTTTATAAACATCCAAACCTAAAGCAAAAATTCTTCCACTTATTAATGCTTTAACCATTGCCTCATCGTCTATCATATCACCTCTTGCACTGTTAGTGATAATGGCCCCTTCAGGAAAAAATTCTAAAGTTTTTTTGTTTATTATGTTTGTAGTTTCTGGTGTTGCTGGACAATTGATTGACAAAATATCTGATACAGAAAACAAACTCTGAATACTATCATGATAATTTGCTCCAGCTTCTAAATCAGTTTTTAATCTTGATCTATTATGATAATGAATTTGCATTCCAAATGCTTTTGCTCTTAAGGCAACTGCTCTACCAATTCTTCCCATTCCTAGAATACCCAATCTTGAACCTTCAAGCTGTTTACCTATCAAAAAATCAGCAGACCATTTCCAATTTTTATTTCTTGCCAATTTTATTCCTTCAGAGACTCTTCTAGCTGCACCAAGAATTAATAACATGGCGATTTCTGCTGTTGCATCCGTTAAAACATCAGGTGTGTTAGTTACAATAATATTTTTTTTCCTTGCCGCTTTTATATCAATATTACCAAAGCCAACTGCAAAATTAGATATAATTTTTACTGAATTAGAAAGTTTATTAATTATGGATTCATCAATTTTATCTACTATTGAGCTTAATATACCATCACAGTCTTTGCTTAATTCTATTAATTTATTTTTTGAATAAACTTCATCATTTAAATTTAATTTAACATTCCAAATTTTAGACATTCTATCTTCATTCAATTTTAATAACTTTGTTGTAACTAAAACTTTCTTCATAATTTCAATAGAATTTTTGGTTTTGGACCACCTGTATACCAATCAATTAGTTCAACTGTATGTAAAATTGGAATTTTTGTACCATTTAAAATTTGAGTTATACAGCCAATATTACCTGTAGAAATTATATCGGGTTTTACTTTTTCAATATTTTTTACTTTTTCCTTAAGTAGCTTATCTGCAATTTCGCTCTGTAACATATTATATGTTCCTGCTGATCCACAACAAATATGCCCATCTGGAATTTCAATAACTTCATTTCCTGTTTTTTTTATTAAATTCATTGGCTCAGAATGGATCTTTTGCCCATGCTGCATAGAACATGCTGAATGATATGCAATTTTAAGATTTTTATTTTTTTTAATTTCTTTAAATTTAAGTTTTAAATTTTGAGTTAAAAACTCGGAAATATCTTTTGTAAGTTCTGAAACTTTTTTTGCTTTTTTTTTAAGTTCTTTGTTATCTCTAAAAATAAATGCATAGTCCTTTAAGGTAGTGCCACATCCAGATGTATTAGAAATAATTGCATCTAGGCCTTTATTTAAGTATTCGTCATACCAAATATTTATATTATTTATAAAATTTTTATGAGCTAAGTCTTTTTTTCCTAAATGGTGATTTAAAGATCCACAGCATCCTATTTTTTTGGGAACCACCACCTCTACTCCATGTCGGTTAAGTAGTCTAATAGTAGCTTCATTAATTTGTGGAGAAAGTGTTCTTTGCACACAACCGGATAAAAGTGCAACTCTAGCAATTCTTGTTTGTCCTTTTGCTGGGTAAATTTCTTTTTCTATCATTTTTTTTTTTGGAAAACTCGCTGGCATTAAAGTAATCATTTTGTTGATTTTTTTTGGAAATAAAAATTTAATTGGTTTTAAAAATCTTAAAAAATATCCTGCGAGTCTAAATAAATGCTGATTGGGTAGTATTATTGAAAGTAAATTTCTAATTTTTTTATCCCAGAAAGGTCGCTCATAATTTTTTTCGATATAATTTCTTCCATGGTCAATAAGATGCATATAGTTTACCTCAGAAGGACATGTGGTCATACAACTATAACAAGATAAACATCTATCAATATGTTTAACAACGTTTGCTGATGGTTTTTTTTCATTCTCCAACATATCTTGTATCAAGTAAATTCTTCCCCTAGGACCATCTAATTCGTCGCCTAACAATTGATATGTAGGACAGGTAGCATTACACATACCGCAGTGGACACATTTTCTAAAAATTTTTTCTGAAGATTTATTATCTTTGTCTTTTAGTTGATTTTCAGTAAAATTAGTCTGCATTAAATACTCCTGTACATTTTACCGGGATTAAATATCCTTTTGGGATCAAAGCTTTCCTTAATTTTTTTTGATATATTTAGTCTCGTCTCGTCAATTGTAAAAATATCTTTTAGTGGAGTAGAATTTTCAGAATTCTTAATAACAGTAAGATAACCACCTAGTTTTGTAATATAATTTTTAATACTTAATAACTTTTCTTCACTCATATCCAATATTTCAATCCAAAATAATGAACCACACCAATCAATATAATATTTGTAACTATGGTCTAAATATTTCATTAAATTAATACATTTTGAAGGAGGTATTACAACTCTCACAAGGGTATTTTTAGTATTTGAAAATATTTCCAAATTATTGATTCTTTCCCAAAACAGCTCTGATTGATGAACATCTAAAAGAGATTTTTTTTTACTTTTAAGATCTAATTCAATTGTTAAATCTCGAATTCTTTCATCAATTGATTTTTTTGATCCTTCCATTCTAAACGCTAAAAAAGGTCCTTCATTTTTAAGATCATTGAACTTAAATATTTTTTCGCGATTTTGAATATATTTTTTATTATTTGGTTCAATTGGGATAAATACCGAACCTGATATCTCATTACTTGAACCTTGAATATTGTTAAATAATTTTGTTATTTCTTCTTTACTATCTTCATGAATTACCAATGTACTACTAGAATTTTTTGTTGGAAGAACCTTAAAGGTGATTTCTGTTAATGCAATAAGTGTTCCGAAAGATCCCGTAATTAATTTGGAAAGATCATAACCCGTAACATTTTTTACAACTGTTCCACCTGATTTTATTATATCGCCTTTACCATTAACTCCCCTGAATCCTAAAACATGATCTCTAACACTTCCAGATTTAAACCTTCTAGAACCTGAAAAATTACATGAAAGATAACCAGCGGCTGTACCTTTATTGCTTTTTGAAGAAACAATGTATCCAAAATCAATTGGTTCAAAGGCTAGTTGCTGATTATTTTTTTTTAGGGTTTCTTCAATTTCTGCTATCGGAGTACAAGCTTTTACTTTTATATAAAGCTCTTCTGGTAAATATTCGATAATTCCAGATAACTTTGAAAGATCCAGTATTTTTGCACATTGTAATTTATTACCTATAAAATTTTTTGAGTTTGAACCTATAATTTCAATTGGAAGATTTTTTTTATAAAGATCTCTTACAATTTGAGAGACTTTTATTTCGTTTTCAGGCCTTAAAATATAGTCAGAATCTTGGGAGATCTGGGAATTTTTCTTCACCTCGATGGACATGGACTCTTCCTTCCTCTGCACACTTCCTTAGTATTGGATAAACTTTTCCTGGATTAAGCAGATTTTTTTCATCTAAAGAATTTTTAATTTTAAGTTGCTGTTGAATATCATTATCATTAAACATTTCACACATTAACTCTCTCTTTTCTATCCCGACTCCATGCTCTCCCGTTAGTACCCCACCAACTTTTACACAATATTTCAGAATTTCTGCTCCAAATTCTTCGGTTTTTCTAAGCTCTTCTTTATTGTTAGCATCAAACATTATAAGCGGATGTAAATTACCATCACCTGCATGAAATGCATTTGCAACTGGTAAACTATATTTTTTTGATAATCGTTTTATTTCTTTAAGAACCTCCGAAAGTTTACCTCTTGGTATTGTTCCATCCATACAATAATAATCTGGAGCCATTGCTCCGCAGGCTGGGAATGCAGCTTTTCGACCTGCCCAAAATGCTAATCTTTCTTTTTCATTTTGGCTTGTTCTTATACTTGTAGAATTATTTTTTCTTGCAATATCGCTGACTTTATTTATGAGCTCATCAACTTCAGAATTTGTTCCATCTAACTCAACAATCATCAAAGTTTCTGCGTCTCTAGGATACCCTGCTTTACAAAAATTATCTGTAGCTTCAATTAAAGCTTTATCCATTATTTCCATACCCGATGGAACAATGCCAGTAGAAATTATCTCTGAAACACAATTTCCTCCATCTTCTATTGTAGAAAATCCTATTAAAGCTGCTTTAACAGTTTGTGGTTTCTTTAAAATTTTTACGGTTACCTCCGTAATCACTCCTAATAATCCTTCAGAGCCACAAATCAATCCGAGTAAATCATAACCTTCTTGATCGAGTGTTTTCCCGCCTAATCTACAAATTGTCCCATCCATTAAAACTAACTCTACGCCTAAAATATTATTAGTTGTTGTTCCATATTTTAGTGAATGTACACCTCCAGAATTTTCAGCTACATTTCCACCAATTGAGCATGCCAATTGACTAGAAGGATCGGGAGCATAATAAAAACCTTTATGTTGAACTGCATGAGTAATTGATAAATTCGTAACTCCAGGCTGAGCAACTATACATTTGTTGTCAAAATCAATTTCTAGAATTTTATTAAACTTCCCAAGGCCCAAAAGTATTGCGTCATTTAAAGGTAATGCCCCACCTGACAATCCTGTGCCTGCTCCTCTTGGTACGATTTTAATTTTTTCTTCATTACAATATTTTAATATATTGCTTACTTCTTGGGTATTTTCTGGCAATACAACAGCTAAAGGTTTCTGTTTATAGGCAGAAAGTGCGTCGGTTTCATAAGGTTTTATTTCATCATTATGATCTAAAACATTTTCTGATTTTATTATCCTTTTTAATTTGTTTACAATTTTATCTCTTTTTAAAATTGTTGATTGATCTACTTTTGGTAAAGCTAATTCGGACATATCTTATAACCACTAGCTTAACATATTATTAATTTTTTCTAAAGCTTTGGAAATATTATCTTGTGAAGTTGCAAAATTGAATCTTACATAATCTGTTGCAAATTTTCCAAATGCAGTTCCAGGAATTATAGCAACTCCAGCTTCTTGCAAACATCTTTCTGTAAATTCTTCTCCATTCATTCCGGTCCCCTTAACATTGGGAAATACAAAAAAGGATCCACCTGGTAAGCTACACTCAATACCCTTTAAACTTCTTAAGCCATCTACGATAAGTTTTCTTCTTATAACAAACTCTTTCATCATATCGTCTAAATGATCCTCTGGTCCATCTAATGCTGCAATCGCGCCATATTGAGCTGCAGTATTCACACATGAGTGATTATTTACGCAAAATTTGAAAACATGTTCTATTAAATTTTCTGGCCATACACCCCAACCTAAGCGCCATCCTGTCATTGCATAAGTTTTACTCCATCCATTAAGCACAATGAGTCTGTCATAAAGATCGGGATAATTAAAAAAAGTTGGAATTTCTTTCTTCTCAAATATCAATCTATCGTAAATTTCATCACATAAAATTGTTACATGAGGAAAATTTTTTAAGCCTTTAGCTAATTTATCTATTACAGTTTTTTCAGTGAAACCACCGGTAGGATTATGTGGATTATTTAGAATTAATAATCGAGTGTTTTCGTTAATTAAAGATAAAACTTTATCAGGATTGATTGAAAAATCTCTATTTTCAGTCATGTCAAAAGGAACTGCCTTGGCTCCAGTATAGTTAATCATCGATTCATAAATAGGAAAACCTGGATCGGGATATATAATTTCTGCTCCCGGTTCTCCAAAAAAAGAAATGCCATAATGCATTGTAGGTTTTCCGCCTGGCATAATAACTATTCTTTCTGGATCAATATCGGCGTTATATAAACTTTTGATTTTTCGACTTACTGCTTCTCTACATTCAATAATTCCATTTGGCAGCGTATATCCATGATGACCATCTTTTAAAGCTTTAATTGTGGCATCAACTGCATGCTTTGGCGATTTAAAATCGGATTGACCTAAACTTAAATCAACAATTTTTTTTCCCTGTTTCGCTAATTTTTTTGTTTTCGCAAAAATACTATAGACTGCTTCAG
>AZHR01000025.1 GCA_000504625.1 alpha proteobacterium SCGC AAA240-E13 | reverse complement strand
AATTACTTTATGAAAGATTAGTAAAAGCAAAACCAACAGATACTGTTGCTGAATTTTTATTTAATAATGAGGATGTAAGACACGTTGTTAGGAGAGCTTTCATTGTTGAAAAATTTCCGTATTCAGAAATTCAAGACAATACGATTGGTGCTTCATTAGTACCAATAGATATGCTTAGATTAAAACTTTCTTTTTTTGGAGCTGTTAAATTTGATCCTAGATCTGATAAATGGCTTAGGATAAATATGTATCAAGGGGCACCATTGCCTCATGAAATGAAATTTTCAAGTGATACCTGGGTTTATAATTCACTTCATTAATTATGCAGTCGTTCAGTGAAATTGACACAACATCTAAACGGGCTTCCAAAGCAGCAGGATTTGCTTGGGGTATAGCCGAAGAAGTTGGAAAAAACATGAGAAATTTAGAGATGTTCGGATTACCAGGTGTAAAGAATTTAAATTTGTATTTTCAAAAAATTAAAGAAAATCCTACAGAAAAACCCAAAAAAATAGAAAAAGAAAACAAACCCCAAGCGAAAGAATTTTGCCCAATTCACTGTGGCACTATTTTTTTAGATAATTGCAAAGTATTGGAGAGTTTAAAAACGATTAAATTTAAAAATGTAAGCTATCCTTTGTTGTTTTTACCATTTATTAGTAGAGCTTCTGAGATAGTTGGAAAAAAAATATCAGTTCAATATGAGGAAAACAATTTTTTACTAAATTTTGATAAAACTATTTTTTCTAAAAATATTAAAAATAATGAAGTGGTTTCTTTAGCAAAAGAAGTTTATATCGAATTTTTAGAAAACAGTAATTCATTTTCAATTCAAGAATGGAAAGAACTTTACAAGCTTTCGGAAAAAACATTTGTTGAAGAAACAGAAAGCTCTAAAAAGATTGGAGCGGGTGCAGGTTTAACGGATAACGATTGAATCTTATTAATTTAAATTTTAAACTATGAAAAAGGATAGTTGATGGAGTTTCTAAATTATTTTTCAAATGTATTCACTTTTGCAAATATTTTAATTCTTATATTAGGTACTGTAGGAGGTTTGTTAATGGGAGCTGCTCCCGGGTTAAGCCCAACTATGGCAGTTGCTTTATTAATTCCTTTCACTTTTCATATGACTGCAGAACAAGGTTTAATAATGTTAGGTGCTGTATACACATCAACTGTAGCCGGAGGAGCAATAAGTGCAATATTATTAAAAATTCCCGGAGCACCAGCAAATATTGCTACCGTCATGGATGGTTATCCAATGGCAAAAAATGGAAGATCAACAGAAGCTCTTCATTATTGTTTTATAAGTTCCTTTATAGGAGGCGTTATTGGTATCTTAGTTTTAATTTTTTTCACACCAGTTTTGGCTGATGTTGCTTTGAAGTTTGGTCCCTCTCATATGTTCTGGATTGCGATTTTTGGAGTTACAGTTATTGCCTCACTTGACTCAAAATCGATAATCAAAGGACTTTTCTCTGGAGCAATAGGTTTGTGGTTAGCCACAATTGGTTATGACGCGGTTCTTGGTGTAGAAAGATTTGTTTTTAATCCAATTTTTTCTGGTGGCATAAATATAATTGCAGCTTTGGTAGGATTGTTTGCAATACCTCAAGTTCTTTCAATGTTAGAGGGCAAACAAAGCCAAGCTGATCAATTTCAGATGGAAAAGAAAAGTCTACTTGAGTCTTTTAAATATAATATTTCCAGAATCAAAGCCTTGATAGTAGGAAGTGTGACTGGAACAATTATTGGACTTATACCAGGAGCCGGAGGTCAAATTGCTGGTCTAGTCTCGTATGCTCAAATAAAAAAAACAAGTACTAACAAGGAAAATTTTGGCAAAGGTGAACCCGATGGAATAATCGCAGCTGAATCTGCAAATAATGCGATGGTTGGTCCGTCTTTAGTACCTTTACTTACTCTGGGTGTACCAGGAAGTCCGACTGCTGCGGTATTATTAGGAGGGCTTTTAATTCACGGTTTATTTCCAGGATCAAACTTATTTACTGTTTATGCTGAAACTACCTGGACATTTATAAACTCTCTTTTAGTTGCCCAGTTTATGATGTTAATTTTTGGATTATATATAAGTGGTTTAGCAAAATATGTAATGAAAACTCCAACTCACTATATGGCTGCTGCAATTACCATACTTGCAATTTTTGGTACATATAGTGTCCAACACAATTTTGCAGACGTAATAGTAATGCTTTTTTTGGGAACTACTATGTTTTTTTTATCTAAATTTGGTTTTACTGCGGCACCTGTAGTTTTGGGAATTATACTTGGACCTATTGCTGAAACAAACTTCAATCAAGCCAAAATTATTGCTGACACACAAAATGGAATTTTTGATTATTTAACAGCGGGCCCATTAAATTTAACCATAATAGCACTCTGTTTAATTTCTATATTGTATGGAGCTTATGGGGATAAAGCAAAAAAGGAAAAGAAATGATTGAAATAAAAAATTTAGCAATTGTTATTTTTGTAATGATATTATCAATATTGTTAGCTATTGCATCCTTTGGTACAGGAAGTCCAGAAGCTTATCTTTTTCCAAGAATAATAACCTCAATAATGTTGCTGTTATCACTTTTATTATTAGTGTTTCACTTCTATGAAAAAAATTATCAAACAGAGACAATAAATATTTCAAAACTTTCGCCAATATTAATATTAATCATTTTCTTCATTTTTACTGGTGAATATTTAGGGTTTTATTTCTCTACATCGATAATTTTTTTAACTGTATGTTACTTCTATTTTCCTCAAAAAAAAGATGTTAAAAAACTTATTTTCTTTCTACTAATTGGCACATGCTTTATGACAACAATTTATTTTCTATTTTCATTTTTACTAAAAGTTCAGGTGCCAAGATTTTTTTTATTTTAGATTAAAAATCCTCATTCCTAATTTTTAAGTCCAATATAGTATGATTTTTATAACAATTTAAAGCATATATTAAACTTGATTGCTACATAACTTAAAAGCTATACTTACCTTTTAATCTAATAAGGGGGGATTAATGAATATGAAATCTAGTTTAATAAAAAAACTATTATTAAGCTTAACGTTTATTTTATCGTTCTTTCTAGGAAATATGGCTGTGCAAGCCGGAGATTATCCTGATAGGCCGATAAGTGTAGTTGTTGCATATAATCCAGGTGGTGCGACTGACTTTCAAGCACGACTAGTTACAATGATGGCTGCTCATCCAAAAAAAGATTATTTGGGCCAGCCTATTGTTATTATTAACAAGCCTGGAGCTGGAGGTAAAGTAGGTTGGAACTGGTTTGCTTCAAAAGCTAGAAATGATGGATACGATTTAGCAGCTTATAACGTTCCGCATTTTATTTCTCAATCTATAGTATTTGATGATACCAAGTATAACATTGATAACTTAGAGCCAATTGCTAACTGGGGCGCTGATCCAGCTGTATTAATAGTTGGTCCAGATAGTCAATTTAATTCTGTTGCTGACCTTTTAAAATTTGCAAAAGCAAATCCTGGAAAAGTTACATTTTCTGGTGCAGGAAAATTTGTTGGTCACCACATTGCTTTTTTACAATTTCAAAAAGCTAGCGGTGTAAAAATAACTTATGTACCGCACACAGGAGGTGTACCCGCTCTAGCAGCTGTAAAAGGTGGACAAGTTATGGCAGGATTTAATAATCTTTCAGATGCTTATAGAAGTCAAAAAGACATTAAGATTTTAGCTATAGCTGATCTTCAAAGAGAAGAAACTTTTTTACCTGATGTTCCAACACTTAAAGAAGAAGGTGTAGATGTTGATAATTCTAGTGTAAATTTTAGAGGCATAATGGCTCCTAAAGGTACAGATCCTAAAATTATTGAATTCTTGGCAGCCAAAGTACCTTTGATGTTTAATGACAAAAAAACATTAAAACAGATGAAAAAAGGTGGCTCTCCAATTAGAATAATGAACAGAGCCGAAGTTCAAGCTATGTGGAAAGAAAGAAAGAAAAGCTTAACTAAACTTCTTGCTGGACTAAAAGCAGAATAATAATTAGATAATTAAAGTAATAATTTCACCCCTTTTTTGTTATATAAAAAGGGGGTGAAAACTAATTATTAACATTAAAAATAAATGAACAATAATACCCTATGACAGAAATAATCGACAATATTGTTCAAAAAGCAAAAATAGCACAATTAGAATTTGAAAAATATAATCAAGAACAAGTAAATGAAGTGGTAACAGCAGTAGCATGGTCCATCTGCAATCCTACTCACAACAAAATAATTTCTAATCTAGCGGTAAGTACAACTAGCCTGGGGAAAGTTGATGATAAAATAGTTAAAAATAAAAGAAAAACATTAGGACTACTCAGGGATTTAAAAAATGCAAAAACTGTTGGTGTTATTAAAGAAGATAAAGAAAAAGGAATCGTTGAGATAGCAAAACCAGTAGGAGTAGTAGCTGCCGTAACGCCATCGACAAATCCTGCAGCAACGCCAATCAATAATATTTTAAATGCCATCAAGGGAAGAAACTCAATTGTCGTTTCACCATCACCATCAGGCTTAAAAGTATTTCAGGAACTATTACATTATATAAATCAAGAACTGAACAAAATTAAAGCACCCAAAAATTTAATACAAACTTTACCTTCACCAGTGAGTAAAGACCTTACTAAAGAATTAATGAAACAGGTTGATCTTGTAATTGTTACAGGTTCTCAAAATAATGTTAGAGAAGCATATTCAAGTGGTACTCCGGCAATTGGTGTTGGTCAAGGCAATGTAACTGTAATTGTTGATGAAACCTGTGATTTAAAAGATGCTGCAAAAAAAATTAAATTATCAAAAACTTTTGATCATGCCACTAGCTGTTCATCGGAAAATAACCTAGTTGTGATCAAAAGCATTTATGATGAATTCACCAAGTTATTAGAATTAGAAGGTGGAATATTGCTTAACGAAGATCAAAAAAATTCCCTTCAAAAAATCTTATGGAGTAATGGAAAATTAAATAGAAACATTTTAGCTAAATCTGCTTTTAAAATTTGTAAAGAATTTAATTTAAATAGAGAATATTCTGAAAAAACTCAATTTTTAATAGTCGAAGAGAGTGGAGTTGGAAGTAAATACCCATTCTCTGGAGAAAAACTTTCTCCAGTATTATCGATTTATAGAGCTGAAGATTTTAATCACGCAAAGGATATTTCAAATAAAATTTTGAATTATCAGGGCAAAGGGCATTCCATTGGAATTCATACCGAAAATTCAGCAAGAAGTATGGAACTTGGTATAGAACTACCGGTTTGCAGAGTTATTGTTAATCAAGCTCACGCTTTTGCAACAGGAGGAAGTTTTACAAATGGTTTGCCATTTTCCTTATCTATGGGATGTGGTACGTGGGGAAAAAATAGTATTGATGATAATTTAAATTATAAACATTTTATTAATATAACTAAAATTTCAACAGTCATTCCAGGTATAGAACCAAAACTCAAAGATTTCTTTGAAGAATATTGTAATAAATACCATCCCAAGGAATTAAAAATTATCGATCAATGATAGTTAAATCATTAAAGACGGTAAGGGATTACATTAAATTTAATGAGTCACAAAAACCCAAAGATCATTTTGTTATTTGTCCTTATACCAACATAAATATTTCAAATGAAAATTTTAGGAAAAATTTGGATAAAATTAATTACTACTTAACTGTCCAAAAAAAACAAAAAAAAAGTTCTATTCTTTGTACTTTAATTGAAAATTCCTTAAGCAGCGTACAACTCATGTTAGGAATTATGTATTCTGGCATGATTCAAGTTCCATTAAACATTGTTGCGGGGAAAGAGCAGCTTTCTTATGTAGTTAACCACTCAGTTGCTAAAATTATTTTTGTGTCATCGAAATATTTAAACTTAGCTCAGAAAATTACAGCAAATATTTCTCATGATATTGAAATTATTGAAATCAATAAAGATTCTTTTGTAGATCAACTTGAAACCCCTCATGAGGAAATTAAAGTCGATATTGATCAACAAGATCCAGCTTTTCTTATTTATACATCAGGTACTACAGGTAAACCTAAAGGGGTAATGCTCTCCCATAAAAATATAATTGCTGGTGGCAAGAATGTAATGCTTTCTCATAAGATCAACATCAATGATAGAGCTTTGTGTGTATTGCCTCTTTTTCATATAAATGGGGCGATAGTTACAATTATGGGACCCTTGGTAAGCCAGAGTTCATTGGTTTTGTGCGAACGTTTTTCGGTAACAAATTTTTGGAAATTTATAAGTAAATTTAAATGCACTTGGTTTAGTGTAGTACCTACTATTATAAGTGCTTTATTAAACAAATTTTCAGAGGACGAGATTAATGGTTTAGATTTATCTAGCCTAAGGTTTGGAAGAACTGCATCCGCAGCTCTTGCACCTGAAATTCACAAAAAATTTGAAGCAAAATTTAAAGCAACAATGATTGAAACTATGGGTTTAACCGAAACTTGTGCACCTATACTCTCAAATCCCTTACCACCAAATAAAATAAAATATGGTTCACCTGGAATTCCATATGGAAATGAAGTTAAAATCGTTGATAAAAAATTAAAAGATGTACCTAGAAACACAATTGGTCAAATTTGTGTAAAAGGACCAAATGTTATGAAGGAATATTATAAAAATTCAGAAGAAACCAAAAAAAGTTTTATTGAAGATTGGTTTTTAACCGGTGATCTAGGTTTTATGGATGAAGAAAATTATGTTTTTGTTCGAGGAAGAATAAAAGAATTAATTATTAAAGGAGGTGAAAATATTTCGCCTCGTGAAATTGATGATGTTTTATATCAACATCCAAACGTAGTTGAGGCAGCAGCATTTGCTATGCCGTGCAATCACTATGGTGAAAAAATAGAAGCAGGAGTAGTTTTAAATAAAGAAAAATCATTAAAAGAGAATGATCTTATTTCACATTGTAAAAAATTTTTAGGCGACTTTAAATCGCCAAGCAAAATACATTTTTTTAATAAATTGCCTAAAGGTTCTTCAGGAAAAATACAAAGGCTTAAAATTAAAGATCTGATATACAAATAAAAATTATACGCATAATGTTCTTATGTTTTTTAAAAGCTAAATTTTAGAACTGTTCGGTTTCGGTTGAATCTTTCATTGCTGTTGTGGAACTTTCACCTGAGCTGATCGTATTTGACACCGCATCAAAGTATGTGGTGCCGACTTCTTTTTGATGTTTAGTAGCGGTATAACCATCACTTTCACTCGCAAATTCTTGTTGTTGCAAAGCTGAATAAGCAGTCATTCCATTATTTTTATATTTTCTTGCCAAGTCAAAAACCGCATAATTTTGAGCATGGAATCCTGCAAGGGTTATAAATTGAAACTTATAACCCATCCTACCAATTTCCACCTGGAAGTTTTTTATTTCATTGTCTGATAAATTTTTTTTCCAGTTAAATGACGGTGAACAGTTATAAGCTAGTAATTTACCTGGAAATTTATCATGAATTGCTTTCGCAAAAGTCATTGCTTCTTTCAAGTCAGGTTTACCTGTTTCGCACCAAATCAAATCACTGTAAGGAGCATAAGCTAGTCCTCTAGAAATAGCTTGGTTTAAACCTTCCTTCACATAATGAAATCCTTCGGGTGAACGTTTTCCAGTTAAAAATGGTTTATCATTATTATCAAAATCATTGGTAATTAATTTTGCTGCATTCGCATCTGTTCTGGCTAAAATTATTAGAGGAACACCCATCACATCTGCAGCAAGTCTTGCAGATTTTAAATTTCTGATCATTGTTTGTGTTGGCACTAAAACTTTTCCACCCATATGACCACATTTTTTTTCAGAGGCAAGTTGATCTTCAAAATGTACTCCAGCAGCTCCAGCTTTTATAAATTTTTTTGTTAATTCGAATACATTTAATGGACCACCAAATCCAGCTTCTCCGTCAGCAATAATTGGCATATGGAAATCGATCTTGTTTTTATTATCAATTTTTCCTTCGACAATTTCCATATGTTGAATTTGATCTGCTCTTATCAAAGCATTGTTCATTGCTTCAACCAATTTAGGAGCACTATCATAAGGATATAAACTTTGATCAGGATACATTTCCCCTGCGCTATTTGCATCTGCGGCAACCTGCCATCCACTTAAATAAATTGCTTTTAAACCTGCTTTTGCATGTTGAACTGCCTGATTTCCTGACAGTGATCCAAGTGTATTTACGTAAGGTTCAGTATTTAACAACTTCCAAAGTTTTTGCGACTGATTTTTGCAGAGAGTATATTCAATATTAAAAGTGCCTTTTAATTTCTCTACTTCTTGTTTTGTGTAATCTCTTTTAATTCCAGCAAATCTTTTTAGATCAAATGAGACATTATTTACTTTAGTAATTATTTTCATTAACTATGTAATAGCAGATTCCCGCCAGGATCTGCTCTCTCTTTAATTAGTAAATGCAACATGAATAAGAGGTAGAATTACTTCTGCTGGACCTTATTGACTTAAATCTGTTCTTGCCCTATGTCATTCATGCCAGCGCTGCCCCAATCTTGATCATCATCATGTATGTATATTCCATGTTCTAGAAATTGTGGATCTAGCTCAGTTTTTTCAATGTTTTTATTGGGGTCTTTCAAAGAATTCATTAATTTACTATATTTACAAAAAATTAGATATGCAATATTTTTCTTGATTTTAAGTATAAATTAGTAAATATATGTAAATAAATTATTTACTATTTGTAAATATTGTAAATATGTCTCAAATAGATTTCCAAATTGGTCACAAAATTAAGACCAGGAGGAGAAAACTTGGTGTGTCACAAGCTAATTTATCAAAAAAATTATCTATATCTCCAAGTTATATGAATTTAATTGAAAGTGGAAAGCGTAAAATTAACGTAGATCTCCTATTAAAGCTGGCTAACGAATTGAATATTGAAATATCAGATATTTCAAAAAAAACAGATACAAATCTTTATCAAAATTTAATGGACTTATTAGGAGATAATTTGTTTGAAGATTTAGATATTACAAATTTTGATATTAAGGAAATTGTTAATACGAGCCCTTTAATTGCTAAGGCCTTGGTAAAACTCGGAGACAATTATAAGAAAAAAAATCAGGACATAGTCAGTAAAGTAGAAAACATATCAGGAAAGTTCATCGACAATCAAAAAAATTCATTCCCTGGAGAAGTTGTTTCAGATTTTATACAGGAAAATGAAAATTACTTTCCAAAATTAGAGGAATTTGCAAATAAAATATTTTCTGAAATTCAAAACAATAATCGAACCAGTTATTTATCCATATGTGAATACCTATTAAAAAAACATAAGATTGAAGTTAAGGATGTAATTCCAGATGAAAAAAAACCTTTTACAAAAAAATTTGACCCAATTAAAAAAACTTTTCTTCTATCGGATTATTTGACATTTGCAACAAAAAAACTTCACGCAGCTTCACAAATTGCTCATCTGGAGGCAAATGATATTCTTGACGAATATTTAGATACTTTCAAATTTCCTTCTGAAGAATCTAAAAAATTGTCAAAAGTTGCACTACTTAATTATGCTGCGGCTGCAATATTAATGCCTTATAAACTTTTTTATAAAGAATGTAAGGAACAACGATATGATTTTGAGCTTTTACAAAATACTTTTGCTACTTCTTTTGAGCAAGTGGCACATCGAGCAACATGTTTACAAGATCCTAACATGAAAGGAATTCCTTTTCATATGCTAAGAGCAGACATAGCCGGAAACATATCAAAACGTTTTTCTTTATCGGGAATTGAAATTCCACGTTACGGAGGTGCTTGCCCTAGATGGAATATTTATTCAGCTTTTACTGCACCAGGAAAGATTCATGCGGCAGTATCAAAAATGCCTGACGGCGAAAAATATATTTGTATCGCGAGAACGGTGGAAAAAGGAATTGCGAAACATGGAATGTTTAAAAGCTTGTTATCAATAGGATTGGGCTGTCAGGTAAAATATGCAAAAGATTTTGTTTATACTGACTCGTTAAATTTAAATGATAAAAATACTGAAACTCCCATTGGTGTCAATTGTAGAACTTGTGACCGGATGGACTGTCAGCAAAGAGCATTTCCTCCACTTCACAAAAAATTTGATATTGATCTGAATAAAAGGGGGATATCAGTTTATGTTGCGGATTAATTTTTGTTTGCAAAAGTTAAAAGAAAGGATATTTTTATACTGTGTTAGATAAAAAAAAATTTTATATTAATGGACAATGGGTTGCTCCAAAAAACTCGAAAGAAATTCAAGTAATAGATCCTGCTACTGAGAAAAATTGCGCAGTTATATCATTAGGAAGTGCTGATGATGTTAACGCAGCAGTTATTGCCGCAAAAAAAGCTTTTGAAAGTTGGGGATTTTCATCAAAAGAAGAAAGAGTTGAATTGTTGGAAAAACTTTATGTGGTTTATAAAAAAAGATGGGCTGAAATAGCGGAAGCCATTACTTTAGAAATGGGAGCCCCAAAAGACTTTTCATCACAACTCCAGACAGGAACTGGTGCAAGTCATATAAAATCTTTTACTGGATATTTAAAAGAATTTAAATTTGAGAAAATTCTTGGTGAACATGCAAAAAACCAAAATATTTTATATGAACCAAAAGGAGTTTGTGCGCTTATTACTCCTTGGAATTGGCCAATGAATCAGGTTTGTCTTAAAGTAATACCAGCGCTTGCAGCAGGTTGTACAATGGTATTGAAACCATCGGAGTTAGCGCCCTTATCATCCATGATACTTGCTGAAATGATTGATGAAGTAAAATTCCCAGCGGGAGTTTTTAATTTAGTAAACGGCGATGGAGCGACAACAGGCGATGCACTAACTAGTCATCCAGACGTAAATATGATTTCATTTACAGGATCAACTAGAGCAGGAGCTTTAATTTCTCAAAATGCAGCAAAAGACTTTAAAAGAATAAGCCTAGAACTAGGAGGAAAAGGAGCCAATATTATTTTTAAAGATGCAGATCCAGAAGCAGTTGAAAGAGGAGCTTTAAGATGTTTTAGAAATTCTGGGCAATCTTGTAACGCACCAACCCGAATGCTGGTTGAAAAATCAATTTATAATGAAACGGTAGAAAGAGTAAAAAATTTTGCTAACAAAACAAAAGTTGATGTTCCTGCAAAAGAAGGTGATCATATTGGTCCAGTAATATCTGAAACTCAATTTAATAAAATTCAAACATTAATTCAAAAAGGAATAGATGAAGGTGCAAAATTAGTTGCAGGAGGAGTTGGAAAACCGGAAGGTTTAGAAAAAGGTTATTTTATTAAACCTACAGCGTTTGCTGATGTTAATAATCAAATGGAAATAGCTAGAACAGAAATATTTGGACCTGTTTTATCAATAATTCCTTTTGAAACAGAAGAAGAAGCTATTAAAATTGCAAACGATACTCCTTATGGTCTTACAAATTATATTCAAACTCAAGATCAAAAAAAAGCAAACAGAGTTGCAAGAAAATTAAAATCGGGCATGGTAGATGTTAATGGTGCGGGCATAGCAGTTGATGCTCCATTTGGAGGATATAAACATTCTGGAATTGGACGAGAAGCTGGAGCTATAGGTATAGAAGAGTTTTTAGAAGTTAAAACGGTTGGAGGTTGGAAAGATAATTAAATTTTTTTTATTCTTTTTCCAACACCCAATTCTTCTTTTTTATTAAATTCTTCACTGTTTAATTTATATAATTCTTTAATTCTTAATCCCTTTGTCTTGATAGTAGGTGAATCATTTTTTGTCATTCCAAGTTGTCTGGCATAAACTGCTTTCTTTTTATTAACCTGGTGGGGTTGAAAATCATCAATATCTTCTATTTTTAATTTATCTCCAATATGAATAAAACCAGCTTTGGCTGCGTCATTTATCAAATCTAATCCTTTTTTTGTTCTTATAATAGCAGCATTAAAACCTTCATCTTCTCCTTTGGGAGAACCTCCTCTCCATGTATCTAGAGCAGCTACGTCTGCACTTTCACCAATAGCGTCGGGACATATTTTACATCTAAAAGGAACTCTCCAAGTTGATTCTTCTCCCCAAAAAGAATTATATTCTCTATCGTATTCACGACCATTTTTTGTTTTGATGTACATCCTTCCTGGGTTTCCATATCCCCTGTATCTGAAGATAGATAATTCATCTTCTTTCACTTTAAAACTTTCAATAAAATCTTGTGCTTTTGTAAATTCAGCAAAGCCTCCACATACCAAAGTTAATAAATATTTACATAGTTGATTTACCCTAGGATCAATTTTAGATAACTGTCTGATTGCACTGATATCACAGGGTTTGCCAACAAAAGCAAAAGGTTGATTTAAATCAAGAGCTTCATGAAATTTTTCTAGTGATGCTGCTGGTCCATATCTTGATCGAGCTTCACCACTTAAAAGTTCCTCTTTATTATAACTAAATTTAGGTAAACTTCGCATTGGCCTTTTTGGATCAGCAGCCGTATGCATAACAAATTTAACTTTTTTGGATTCGAGTAAATAAATAGATAAACCATTGAGCAGACCACCTGTTGAACTTTCAAATCTTATTTTTTTGTCAGTAGACCACGTATAACAAAGAGATAAATAATAACCCCAAACAAGATTATGTTTAGCACTCTGATCAACGTTTTCTTTTGGAAGACCTTCTACAATCGTTCCAGGACAAACATTTAATATTTTTTTAAAAACTTCTGGACTAATTTTGCTGATTTCTTTTGGTTCAAGTCTTCCTTTTGGAGACATTGAAACTTTAATCTTATCTTTTCCAGCTATACTTTGACAAAGTCCACAACCAATGCATAAACCGTTGTCGACAATATCAGACAGATTTTCTATGGAGCTCATTTATCTACTCCTTATAGGAAGGATCTATTGCGTCACATCTTCTCAATAAAGCTGGCCATTCATTTGGACCTGGAAAAAAAGCATCATATTGTTTTTGAGATTTTTCCCATAATTCTTTACTAACAGA
>AZHR01000024.1:4973-13563 GCA_000504625.1 alpha proteobacterium SCGC AAA240-E13 | reverse complement strand
TAATTTCTGGTTTACTAAATGACATTATCTCTTTCCTATATGAGGGTTTTTCAATTAATTTAGATACGTCCATATCACCATAAACAGTCATTACCAAAGTTCTAGGAATAGGAGTCGCGGACATAATTAATATGTCACAATTGTTATTACCTTTTTTTGATAGTTCCATTCTTTGTTTAACACCAAATTTGTGCTGTTCATCAATTATTATTAAACCTAATTGGGCAAACTTTATTTTTTTTTGAAATAAAGCATGGGTACCAAATATAATATTTGTACTACTATCTTTTAACGCACTAAATATTTTTTTTCTCTCTAGATAAGTTGATTTTCCAGTCAAAAAATCAATTTTAATATTATGTCCATGAAAAATTTTATTGGCAAGTAAGTAGTGCTGTTGTGCTAAAATTTCTGTGGGAGTCATAAAAGCAACTTGATATCCAGATTCTACAACATTAGCAGCAGCTATTAATGCTACTATAGTTTTACCTGAGCCAACATCGCCCTGGAGAAGTCTAAACATTTTTGATTGTGAAGATAAGTCTCTATTAATTTCTTTTATTACATTAATTTGATTATTAGTCAGTTTAAAACTTAAATTTTTAATTATTTGATTACTTATTTCGTTTTTAAAATTTTTTGACTTTTTTTTTATTTTTTTTATTTTTCTTCTTATTCGAGATAAAACAATAATGCTTGATAATATTTCGTCATAGGCTAGCCTTCGAAAATAATTTGATTGAAGATCTTTTTTCATTTTTGGATTATGCAAATGTAATATTGATTCTCTCCAGCCTTTATTATCGAATACTTTCATAATGTTTTTGTCATGCCATTCTGGTATTAATGGCAATTTATTAAGAACTTGCTCAATAATATTTCTATAAACTTTTTCTGAAATACCTTCTGTAAGAGAATATTTTGGAATAACTTTTTTAACAAAATTCTCTTTTTCCAGAGGAACTACATACACGGGATTATTAATTTGATATTTATTTTTATAAAAATTTACCTTGCCACTTATAATTACCCATTCATTTAAAGGTAATATTTTCCTTATATATCCCTCTCTACTATTGAAGAACACTATATCTATTTTTCCTGTTGAGTCTTCACATTTGACAGTATTTTACTATTTTCTTTACTTTATTTAAAATGATTTCATGATTGACTGAAAATTCTTTCGATGAATTAATGATCATATATTTTGATTTATTATTACGTGAAATTGAGAAATACCCCTTTTGAACCTTTTGATAAAATATTTTATTAAATTTATCATATCTGTTTATTTTTTTTTTGTTAGATATACGTAAAAGGGATTGATTAACATTTAAATACATTAAAAAAGTATAATCTGGTTTTACTGAACCTAATACACTTTTATTGAGAAAATTAATTATATTTTTTTTGACACCTAATCCGTAGTGTTGATATGCTAAAGTAGAATCAATAAATCTGTCGCAAACAATTACTTTTTTTTTATAAAAAGGTTTTATCTTTTTTAAAAAGTTCTCATTACGCGAAGCAAAATACAATAATGTGTCGGTTAAAGGATCAAATTTTTTGTTTTCTTTTTTAAATAAAAAATTTCTAATACTTTCTGCTTCATCAGAACCCCCAGGTTCACGTATAAAAATACAAGGAATGTTAAAAAACTTTAATTTTTTTACTAATGCTAATGAATGAGCGGATTTGCCTGAACCCTCAATTCCTTCAAAAACAATAAAAGGCTTTTTTTTATACATCTCCCCAAACAAAGAAATTAAATGTCCTGGCGAGTCTTCTGAAGATATTTACTTTTTTAATTTTTTCCATAGAAAAAACATCGTGTTTTGATAAAAGTTCATCATTCATAAAAATGTTCAACACACCTAACTTTATATCTTTTTCAATTGGTGCTATAATTGGACCACTAAATTCAATATATGCACGGATAGATCTTTTTTTTCTTTTTGGAACTGTGAGATAAATATCATTTTTAATATAAACATCTACTTTTTCTTTCTTTCCCAACCATGTTTCTAAAGAAGAAAAAACTTCGTTTTTTTTTGCAATTTCAATTGTATCAAATTTGCTTAAACCCCACAGTAACAGCTTTTTTGATTGTTTTCTCCTAGATGATTTTGTTTTAAATCCACTACCAACAACAATTAGTCTTCTACCATTTCTTAAAATTGACGCAGCTAAAGAATACTTCTCAACACTTAGAAAACCAGTCTTTAAACCGTCTACTTCAATATCTTCATACAATAATGGATTTCTATTTCCTTGGGTGATGGGATCTCCTCCTGTTCTATTCCATGTAAAGGTAGTTTCTTTAAAGTAAGTGTAATATTCAGGATAATTTGCAATTAAATATTTAGACATTATTAATATATCCTTGACGGTAGAATAATTATTAGCATCACCAATTCCAGATGAATTAGCAAAACTTGTATTATTTAAACCTATTTCTTTTGCTTTTTCGTTCATTAAAACTACAAATTCTTCTTCTGAACCTGCTATACCTTCTGCTAAAGCTACACAAGCATCATTTCCAGAAACAACAATAATACCTCTCAGCAAATTTTCGACCGAAACTTCATCATTTAACATTATAAACATAGAGGAGTATCCACTTGTTGACATCCTCCAAGCTTTTTCGGAAATAACAAATTTTTCATCTAGAGTAATTTCACCATTTTGTAAAAAATCAAATGCAATTATTGAGGTCATTATTTTTGTCATTGAAGCTGGATATATTTTATAATCAGATTCTTTTTCATAAAGGATTTGTTCCGACAAATAATCTTGTAAGATTACAGTTTTGACTTCGATATTTATGTCAGCTTTTAATTGTAAATTACTAATAAATAACAATAAGAATAATATTTTTATTAAAAAAGATTTCATTTATTTATATTTACTACATTTAATTCATCAAAGCCTAGTTCATTTAAAATTAAATAGGTATCTTTCATTGAAGAGAAAGTATCATACGGTCCAAAATAAACTTTAAATTTGTTTTTTGATAATTGTTTTATTACAATATCCAATAAATTTCCTTCGTTTTTAAATCTATTTTTAACTTTTTCTGCAGATTCAAGATAATAAAAGTCTGCAATATGTATAATATAAGAAGGATTTATTTTCTTACTAATATTAGTTTTAGATTTAGAGATAGACAAGTCATTTATATCTATAGATGTGACTGGTGCTTTATTTGCAACATTTTTTTCTTCTGCAAAAATAGATGCTTCTTTAGCTATAAATTTATCATTTTTTTTAATTGTAAGTATCTCAACATAGGGGTTGTTGGCATCCAAATTTAAATTTTCTGACATTTTTTTGGTTATTACAATATTGTAAATAGAGGGATATTTGGTAGCATTTTTTACCTTTGCTATTATAGATTTAGAATTTAGTGGATTGATTATATTAACCAGTCTATCATTTTTTAAGTGAGTATGTAATACATAATTTTGTTCATTATTAAGTTTATTACTTATAACTGCATTTTCATAAAAAGTATCATTATAAACAAGTGCAAATCCTTTTGAAGAAAAAATTGTTTCGATTACATTTGAATTTTTTTTAATTTTGTTCATATCTTGTACACATGAAAACAAGAAAACAAAAAAAAATATATAATTAAGTTTAAATTTCATTTTTTATCATATTTGCTAGTGTACAGACGGTTATTCCAAACCTTAAAGATCTATTCCATTTTAATATTTTTTGATAATTATCAAAAACCAGATATGTTGGTGAGTTTTCATTTCCATCTGGCATAATTAATGCTGCTTTACTGTCATCCCCTATTTTTAAATTATCTAAACCAACAACCCCTTTATTTTTCCATGATTTAATTTTTTGATAATTTTTAATTTTTTTCGCAGATGTATTGATATATTTAATTGGTATCTTTTGAGTTAATTTGACTTCATGAAAACAAATTGATTTATAATTCCAACCAATTTTGTTTATGTAATTTGCTGCCGATGCAATAGAATCATAAATAGAATCTTTCAATTCAACTTTATTATTCTCATCATAATCGATAGCATAAGCTTCAATAGTTGAGGGCATAAATTGAAAATTTCCCAGTGCCCCTGCCCATGAACCATAGAGAGTATCTATTTGGATTAATTGTTTATCAATTAGTTTTAATAAAATAATTAGCTCTCTTGAAAAAAATTCACTTCTTCTTTGATCAAAACTCAAGGTTGCAAGTGATGAAATAATATCCATTTTTCCAACATATTTACCAAAATTTGTTTCTATTCCCCATAGAGCTAACAATAATTCTTTTTCAACTTTAAACTTTTTTTCAATATCATCAAAAAGTTCTAAATTTTTATTTAATATGTTTTTTTGCATTAATTATTTTAGAACGAGTTGCCCTTTTCTTTAAGTACGTCCTTGTATCCTCAAAAAATTCAGGTTGCTTTCTATCATATTGAATCACTTTTTCCAGATATTTGACGTTTTTAAAACTATTATTGACTGTTGTCTTTGAAATTCCAGTTTTTATTGCCCTAAGTTTAAACTTATTAAGCCAATTATTAAAATCATCAAGCTCACTAGAATGTAAAATTTGTGAATAAGTGAGTAATAAAATAATTAAAATATTTTTTAGCATTACAATATCTTTATTAATTTTGATTTAAATCTTTTAAATAAATAATTACAGCAATCCAAATTAAAATAAAACCAATTAACTTATGAATGCTGAATATTTCATTAAAATAAAAAATACCAAGTAAAAACTGGCCAGTAGGTGCAATAAAAAATACCATTCCCGAAGCACCTAGGCCAGCAAGTTCAACCCCTCGTAGATATAAATATAGTGGTATTACTGTCACTGGACCTGCTAGAAAGAGCCAAAACATAATATTAGGATTCGAAAGACTAAAATCATTTAAACCTTTTTGTGATATAAAGTAAAAAATAATTAAGGCTACTGGGACAATAAATATAGTTTCTATAAAAACGCCGATATCTGTTTTAACGTTAATTTTTTTTCTCAACAAATTATAAATACTCCAAGTAGTAGCCACTGTAAGACCAATCCACGGAATAGATTTAAGGTTAAATAAAAGAAAAATTATCGAAATAAAAACTAAAAGAATAGAAATAATTTGTTTTTTATTTAATTTTTCATTAAAGAAAATAAATCCAAATAAAACACTTAAAATAGGAAAAATATAGTATCCAAAACTAGCATCAATCAATCTATCAGTAACTACAGCATAAATCCATGTAAACCAGTTAATAAAAATTAAAAAACCAGATATAAAAAGGATAAATACTTTTTTTTTATTATTTAAAATTTCAAAAAAAAAATTCCAACGTGAATAAAAAATAATGGTTAAAAATAAAACAAAAGCTGTCCATATTGTTCTGTGAACTACTACTTCCAGAGGACCGGCAAAAGACACGTACTTAAAGTAGAAAACTGCGATGACGCCCCACCAAAAAGATCCCGCTAAACTAAACAAAATGCCATTTAGTATTTTTTTTTTCATGATTTCTATATAAATCTATAATTAATTTAATAAACTTAATTTTTACTTTAGTACTTGTAAAAATGTCTGCTTCAATGGTTTTAGGATATTAGCAAGTCTTAAAGCAACTTGTCTTGCAACTTTTGCTGGAAAAACAGTTTTAGTATATAAACTTACTATACCATTGGTAGTCAAATATAAAGGAAGTGCAACGCGATGTAATTTGTATTGATATCCAAGGAGCAGATTATATGATCCAATATCATTTTTACTTTCTATTATTGATTTGATTATCTCCGTAAGAATCTCTATTCCTTGTAGATTTAAATTAAATCCATGGGCTGTCACTGGGTGCATTCCTACAGCTGCATCTCCAATTAAAGCAAATCGATGAGCAACGAATTTTTTAGAATAAGTGGTTATCATTGGATAGGAGTAGCGTTTTCCCTTCAGTTTCATCTTACCGAAAGAACTATTAAAATTTCTTTGTATTTCTTTATTAAAATTTTTTTTACTCATCCTCATTAAAATTGAAGTTTCATCTTTCGACATAGTTGTAACAATTGATGATTGGTTATTAATGTATGGTAGTAATGCCTGCGTTTGTTTGTAACGAAAAAATTCATAAGCAATATTTTTATGTGATTTTTCATGTTCCATTCGGCAAACAAGCATATTCTTATCAAAATCATGCAAAAAAGCTGAAATTCCCATTTTGGATCTTATTTTTGAAAAACGACTATCAGCAGCAACAATTAGAGAAGAATTTATTCTCCTTCCATTAGACAATACTATAGAAGAATATTCTTTATCATTATCATCTATAGAAGCACAACCTAATCCACTTATCAAAGTAACATTGGAAATACTTTTTAATCTTTTATAAAGATATTTTCTAATCAAGTAATTAGGAATCAAATAACCCAAGCATTCCTTTTGAATTTCAAAATGATTAAAATCCATAAAGTATTTAGAGCTACCATCTAAGACTCTTGCTTCTTTGATCTTTGACACAAATTTAGTTGGAATAGAACGCCATACTCCTATTTTTTTTAATATGTTTACTGAATGATGAGTTAAAGCAATTTCTCTTCCATCTATTTTTGGTTTTGCAAGTATTTGACTTGGAATTTTATCTATAAGTGCTACTTTTATATTAAATTCGGATAAACCGCACGCAAAGGCAATTCCGACTGGTCCAGCTCCAATAATAGCTATATCAAAATTTATTTTTTTTTTCATTTTTGTTATAAATCATTTTAAAGAATATATCTTTTCATCAGTATTAATTTGAAGTTTCTTTTGCAATACCACAGCGTTCTATACCAATCACAAACTTTGAAATAGAAAGTCGACGTAAATTGTAGTTTTGAATTATTCTATGAAACCAGGGTGGAATACTACGTTCAAATTTTACCTCTAAAACCGTATACCCTGCCCTACATTCAATCCAAGATGAAAAACTTTTATTTATGAATAATCTTTGTGTCTTGCTTACCAATATATTTGAGTCAAATGTAAGTCTAAAATACAAGCCAAATTTATTGATATATGGACGTCTATAATAATCAACTAAAACGCGTGGAAATATTTTTTTTCTAAAACTGTCAAATACAAAATTATTAATTACTAGATTATTTCTAGTATAAATACTGAGTAACAAAGGATACTTCGATTGGCTAAAAAAATAATTTAAATGTTCATATTTAACTTTAGTTCTTAATTTATATGTTCTTTCATTACTACGCCCTTTCATTTCTAGAAATATTGGAATATTTTTATCAAAAATATCTGAATATGTACGTAGTCTATATTTACCACGTATTTTCATTCCATCAACTTTCTCATAAAAGTTTGATGATTGAAGATTATCAAAATATAGAGAGCGGACAAAGTATCTATTATCTAACTCTTTATTAGCATGTTCATCGTAACGCATAAAAGACTTGGTATCTTTTTCTATTTTATCTGACAAATCTTTTCTAAGAATATATTTAAATTCATACCTCGAAAATGACTGAATATATTTTTTGTCAAAATTCATAGTATTATTCATTAGTTCAATTTTGTATTTTGTTTATTAAAATATCAGAACCACGTTTATATTTATTCTCAACTGGTGAAATATATGAAAAAAGAGGATGAGTAATTAATATATCATTTTCATCGGAAGTTTTTCTTGAATCAAAATAATCAATATCATCTTGAAATAATAAATTTTCACCTTTTTTATTTACTTTTCCTACAACTGAACTATCTTCAATTGTGATGCTTGACTTTTTTGTTGAATTAAACTCATTTATTGTACCAGCAAAATATGATTTATAAACATTTGTGGTCCCGCCGCTACCATATTGCCAATTTTTAGCATATACACTCAAATGTATTTTATTACTTTCTAAATCAGAATATAAAACATATGTCTTAGATTTATCCTTAGATGCTAAACCAATATTATTTTTGTGAAAAAATGAATTATAAATTATAACATTCGAGTTTTCTCCAACGGATACTGCTTTATCTCCCGAACCTGACATATACGAAGAATCTATAAGAGCTTCTGTTTCCATTAAATCTATCGAATCATTAACTGGATTTAATATAACAGCTTTTTTAATTATTATTTTTTTTGACATATCCACATCAATAGCGTCAGAGTTTGCATTCTCCAAAATAGCATCATTAATGGTAATATTGTTACAGTATACAATATGGAGCATATCATCATATGTTGAATTATTTTTCATTCTTAAGTTTTTAATTTCAACATCATTAGTATTGTGTAACGAAAACATAGAAGTGTAACGAATTTGGTTAATTTCATTACCACTGCCACCATTCATGATTATATTATTAAATATACTTCCACTTGATTTATTACCTTGCAAAGCAATAGTTCCCCATGGTTTGGAATTGGGATCCTTTTTTTCAAAAATTATAGGTTGGTCAGAAGTTCCTTGTGCAATAACTTGATTCTTAAATATTATACTTGCACCTTTGTCTAGTTTAAAATTAGTGCCAGGATAAATCTTAGTTTTTTTGTTAACAATTATATTGCCCTTGACATTAATAGTACCAGAAAATTCTTTTATATTATCATT
>AZHR01000024.1:0-4962 GCA_000504625.1 alpha proteobacterium SCGC AAA240-E13 | reverse complement strand
TTAAAATTAGTGCCAGGATAAATCTTAGTTTTTTTGTTAACAATTATATTGCCCTTGACATTAATAGTACCAGAAAATTCTTTTATATTATCATTAATTTTATGTGATTCAGTATTATATATAGGTACATTATACTTGCTTGGTAATACTGCTTCAGAATAAAGTGGCTGAAAAATAAATCGTTTGCCTGAAAAAGGATTGGTACCAGATATAGAATAGGGCTTTGAAGAATTTTCTGATATAACATTAAATTTTGTATTAACTGATTTTACGTTTGATGTTGTATACATATCATAGGTAGCTTCTGATAAAATAATTCTATTTGAATATAGTCTTATAGGAAGAACTATGTTTCCATTCTGATTAGACATAAATTTTTCTTCATCGACATCAACAATACCATTACTGTTTACATCAATCGCAATCCATTTTGGTATATTTAACTTATAACTTATTATCAAATCTGACACAGGTATCTCTCCATTAATAAATAGACTAAATCCATTAATATTTTCAAACCAACTAAAATTTGGCTCTAAATATAATTGATCAAGAATATTTGTTTGATGTCTTTCTAGATATTGTGCAATATTTTCTCTTTCAGGTTTTCCTTTTTGAGTGATTATTTTTTGTTTTTTAAAACTTTCACTCCAGTTTATACTTCTATACAAAGTTCTGGAAAAAGTTATATCTCGTTTTTCAGAATTATAAATAGCACTCTCCATTTTACGTAGGGAGATTGCTTGATTTGTAAGTATTTCAAATTTCTTTATATAATCTAAAATTTTAGTGTACTTTGCATCAATAAATATACTGCTTCTATTAAGTAATAAAAATAAACTATGTGAAGATGTTTCCAGTGGAAGAACATAATTTTCATATATACCATTTCCAATAATAGGATCATTCACAATTGGATAAATTATTCCTGACCAAGGATCGAACACGAGACGCATATTATGTGTATGATCATTGTGGAAATTTTGAGTTAAAATTTGATATGCTGCTAGATTGCTCCAAACATCAAGATCTGCCATTTGTAACAACTCATCGAAGGAAATTTTTTCTGATTCTGCGCCTCGTAACAAAGATAGAAATTTAATCAAATCAGATTTATCTCTCTCATCGGTTTGATTAAAATAAGCGAGTTTTCTCCAAACATTAGGATTATTAAATAAATCAAATTCTGTAGCTATAACACTTTCAGTAAGTATTTGTTCACCTTTATATAAATTTACTGGCATCAATTTATTTCTCCTTAAAAAACTCTCATTTAATTTCTCAGTTTCAATAAAGATTCCTGAACTTTCATCATTGATAAATAATTCTACTAACCTAAATTTTGGAGATAAAATTTTCATTCTATTAGCGACGCTTCCTGAAACATATTGTGCAAGATTAAATGGCCAATATTCCACATATCTTTTTCTATCAAAAATTTCGCTTTTTGCTGTTTTAATTCTCCAATTTTTTTTTTCGAACAACCAATTTTGTGGATTATCGCCTCTATGTCGAACTTTAATCTTTTTAAGTGTTCCATTGTCTAAAAGAAAATAACCTCTTACCCATTTTTTTGTAGATACAGGGGTATTCTTAAGTAAACTTCTTTGAGACTGCTCACTTATATAAAGACGTACAGTTGGTAATCCTTTTTTTGTGTTATTGGCTAATGATCGTATAAATTTATGAATGAATAACTCAGATCTATACAATGCCCAATTAAATGGTTCTTGAAATACCATATGTGACTTATGGGCATAACGCCAATCAGTAACAAAAATATTTATAAATAAAGTAATTAAAAGAACAAATAAAATGGGCAATAACCCTAAAATCACATATTTAGTAAACTTTCTCATTTTTTAATTCGTTTTACATAACAATTCATTGGTTAGTTCCATCCTAGTAAAATTCATTTTAACTAAAATTTTTTCTACGGATTTAAAAATGTGCTTATACCGAAGACGTAAAATTTCGTCTTCAGTATTTACCAGTAAAAAAGATAAGTCTTCATTATTATTTTCTACATAGGCTGATCTACTAGTAACTGTAAAATCTTTAATTGGTATTGTCAAAATCTGCCCTGATGAATAAACAACTATTTCTTTAATATAAACGCGTATACCTGGCAGAAAACTAAAATAAAAATTTATTCCATTCATATCAATCGGAGAAATGGGTACAAATTCATAATTTTGAAAATCATTCAATTTTATACCTGCGTGGGAATAGAATATTGGACTTTTAGTTTCTGGTGAAAACTGTACAGCCATTTTTCTTATACTACTAGCACCAAAAAAATTACTGATATGAAGTGGGCGATTTCCTCCTAGCTGTGACTTTTTATATTTATCACAAAATTTTTGTGCAAGAGTTGAATCCCATCTATATTGTGAAATTCTTATACCTTCTCTATAAGCCTCCTCAGAAGCTGGTGAAATTTCTATAGCTTTTTCAAGATGCTTCAATGCACTTTTATAATCAGTATCACTTATAGCTCTAGCTAACCAAACTCTTGGTTGATATAAATTTGGATCTAATTCTATAATTTCTAAAAAAACTTCTTCTAATATGTTAAATTCTTTTTGAGTACTTGCCCTAGAAGCAACCAAATCTACAGCTTCATAAATTCCATAAAGAATACTACTTTTGCCATCAGAGATCATTTTTGACAATTTTATATATTTAAGTAATTTGTTGGCAGCACCTGGAAAATCTCTGCTTTGAACATGTCTTGTTATTGATTGAATTTGGTAAAAATTATGAACGGCAATAACCTTATGAAATAAAGATCGACGTAAATCAGAATTAAAAGTTAACAATATCAATATAGTAATAAAAAAAAGGAAAAAAATTAATAATATATATTTAATGATTTTGTTTGTCATTGCAGATTGTTTGATTATGTGTGACGTAAATATTAATAATCAACATCATTTTTTGCGGCCACAATAACAACTTCACTTATACCAGTAATTTTAGATAATCCCGAAATAAATGTATCTTGTGATTTATTTTCTTTCATCACTATATCAAAGTTAAGTTTAATTGTTTTGCCATCACCTGACGATTCTGCACTTAATAATGTTGATGTTTTTGTATAATCCGAAATTATATTATTATACACTGAAGCTTGCTGATCATTTGTTGTGGTTCTAAATTGCAAAATGAATTCACTTTTATACATAGATCCATAATTTGTGTAATAAAGAATAAAAGCAATACCAGTTATAATTCCTGTACCAGCAAATGCCAAAAAATAACTTCCAGTTCCAGACGCCATACCAACTGCTAGTGCCCAAAAAATGAAAGCTGTGTCCTTTGTGTCTTTAACAACTGTTCTGAATCTTATAATTGACAAAGCTCCAACAAGAGCAAAAGCTCTTGCTAAATTGTTACCTATAATCATGATAACCATACAAACTATCACTGCAACAAATATATTTGTAATCATAAAGGACTGTGAGTAACTTAATCCTTTATGAGTTTTTTTATAAACAAGGCTTACTACAACCCCAAGAATAAAAGAGATGATCAGGTTAATTATAATTTCACTTGGAAGATAAACGTGAGCAGATTTATCTCCTATCAGAAAATCTTTTATCTCTTTATTCATTATAATTTCTCAATTATCATATAATACAAAAGTTTTCAAAAACATTATCAGAAGTTAAAAAACAAAATAAACTTACGCTATTTAATTTCTTATTGGAAAATGTAAGTGACCTGTAACAATATATTTTTTTTCAGATTTTACAACTTCACCCGAATGAGCATGTGTCCATTCAGCAGGCCAAATAAGGGTTTTACCTTGTTTCGGTTTAATTTTTATTTTGAAATGACTAAAATTTGTTGCACCGCCGTCCTCAACATCATTTAAGTAAGTCATAAAAGCAAAAAATCTATGTAAAGTATTTTGTGAAGTTCTTTCACTATGAATAACACCAAAATGATCTCCTGGTTCATACTTACCTATATTAAAAGGTTCAATATCTATATCTTTAAGAACAGTTCTAAGAAATGGCCATTGAGCCAAATAATCTAAATAGCAATTATGTAATTCTTCAATATAATCTTTAAATACTAAGAATTTATCTTCTTTTAAATCATTCGGTATAATTTTTATATCTGTCCTTTTTTTTTTGTTTAAATCTATTCCACCTGTAGTTACTCCTTGAATTTGTTTTGATATATTAGTTTCGAAAAAATTAATAATTTTTTTACAAAGTTCATTATTTTCTATATTCCAACATCCAATAAAGTGTGGATCTTTAATTGTATCTATGTCAATTCTTTTCATTTTTCAGAGTATTTATAATCTCAATTTTTTTTTTATTATTAAATCTGATAAATCCTGTTCCTTGAGAAATCATTTCAAGTCCTTCAATATATTTTCCTAAATGCAATAAAGTACTACCTAAAGCTTCTCTTGCCACTTTGTAATCAGTTTGTATTTTTAAAGCATCTTTAAAATGTACTATTGCTTCTTTAAATTTTCCAAGATTCTTTAATAAAACTCCAAAATTATTATGAGCCTCTGCAAAATCAGGTTTTAATTTTATCGCTCTACTGTAACAAGAGATAGACTTGTTATATTCGTTAAGATTTTGATAAGCTATTCCAAGATTATTCTCTGCTTGAGCATAATTGGGATTTATTTTTATTGATTCTTTAAATTTAATTATTGCTTTATTGTATTTTTTCTGGCTACTTAATATTGCTCCAAAAATATTTAACAGTATAAATGAATTTGGATATTGTTCGATCAATAGTTTAGCCTCATTTTCTGCATTATCCAAATCTCCTAATTTATATAAATTAATTAATTTTCTAATTTCATCTGAATTGATTCCAAGTGTCATACTGATTTTATATAGGCATAACTCTATACCAGATTTCTTTTAGAGTCAGTTTTGTATAATTATGGGATTTAAGGGATTAAACTATAACTAAGTGAAATAA
>AZHR01000023.1 GCA_000504625.1 alpha proteobacterium SCGC AAA240-E13 | reverse complement strand
AACTTTCTATCGCTGGTAATTGTAGAATGTGTTTGGTCGAAATTGAAAAGTCTCCTAAACCTATTGCATCTTGTGCTATGCCAGCAACTGATGGAATGGTTGTTAAAACAAATACTTCGTTGGTTGAGAAAGCTAGAAAAGGTATAATGGAATTTTTGTTAGCCAATCATCCCTTAGATTGTCCAGTCTGTGATCAAGGAGGAGAATGTGATTTACAAGATCAATCTTTATATTATGGATTTGATCATTCAAGATTCACTGAAAATAAAAGACTGGTGAAAGAAAAATACATGGGTCCTTTGATAAAGACTCAAATGACCAGGTGTATTCATTGCACTCGCTGCATCAGGTTTGCGACTGAAGTGGCCGGCATTCCTGAATTAGGAGCTATAGGACGTGGTGAAGATATGGAAATTACAACTTATCTTGAAAAGTCAATGGAATCAGAATTATCTGCAAATGTGATTGATTTATGTCCAGTTGGAGCACTTACGTCTAAACCGTATGCATTTGAAGCAAGACCTTGGGATTTAAAAAAAACTGAAAGCATAGATGTTATGGATGCGGTGGGATCAAACATTAGAATAGACACCTATGGTTGGGAAGTAAAAAGGATTTTACCCAAAATAAATGAAGATATAAACGACGAATGGATTTCAGACAAAACTAGATATGCTTGTGACGGGTTATTAAAACAAAGATTGGATACACCTTATATAAGAGAAAATGGAAAATTAGTCCAAACATCTTGGACTAAAGCTTTAAAAAAAATAGTTGAAAAATTAAATAATACTAAATCAGAAGAAATGGCAGGTATAGTTGGCGATTTGGTGGATATGGAAAGCATGTTTATTTTTAAAGAGTTTTTTAACAAGATTTTAAATTCATCAAATCTAGAGTGCAGAACTAAAAGAACTTATTTAAATCCTAAAAATAGAATGAATTATATTTTTAATTCATCAATAAATGGGATCGAACAATGTGATTTAATGTTGTTGGTTGGAACTAACCCTAGATTAGAAGCTACTATATTGAATGCACGAATTAGAAAATCTTATGTAAAGAATGATATCGAAATATTTTCTATTGGAAATCCCGGAGATCTTACTTATCCATATAAAATTATTGGTTCAAATACTCAAGTTTTAAAAGATATTATTGATGAAAAATGTGAAATTTCGAACAAGTTTAAGAAATCAAAAAAACCGATAGTTATAATTGGAGAGTCAGCGCTTAAAAATAATTCCGGCAAATATGTTTTTGAAGGTTTGAAAAATTTTTTAACAAAAAATAATCATATTACCAATGACTGGAATGCCTTAAATATTTTAACACAAAATGCATCTCGAGTTGGAGCAATTGATTTAGGTCTGTATCAATTTACTAACAAGGACAATTTTCCAATTTTAAATAAACTTGATACAAACGAATTCAAATTATTATATCTACTTGGTGCTGATGAGTTAGAATTTAATAAAAAAAATGAATTTATTGTTTATCAAGGTTCACATGGTGACAGGGGTGCAGAAATAGCTGACGTTATTCTACCAGGTTCAGCCTATACAGAAAAAGATGGACATTTCGTTAATTTAGAAGGGAGAACTCAAAAAGCATTCAAAGCTTCATATCCTCCAGGGGACGCAAAAGAAGACTGGGATATAATAATTCAACTATCAGAAGCTTTAGGAAAATCTTTAAATATTAATAGTCGAAAAGAATTGGAAGAAAGATTAATTAATTCTAATAGTATTCATTCAAAAATAGGAGAAATAGTAAGATCGAAAGTTGATACAAATAAAACTCAAGAATTTTCTTTTGTCAATTCAAAGATAGAGATTGATTTTGTAGATTATTATTTTAGCAATCATATTGCTCGATCGTCGATAACTATGAATGAATGTAGATCTATAAAAAATCAACTTTTATCAACTGGAGCTGAAAGATAAATATGAATTATTTATCTCTTTTATTTAACGAAGTTTATAAAGTTTTATTTTTATTAATTCCGATTTTGGTATCTGTTGCATTGATAGTTTGGTTTGATAGAAGAGTATGGGCTTTTGTTCAAAAAAGGCGTGGACCAAATGTGGTTGGCCCCTTTGGCTTATTACAAACTTTTGCCGATGCATTGAAATTCATATTTAAAGAAATAATTATTCCGGCTAGCGCAAATAAAGTAATTTTTATTTTGGCTCCAATTATAACTATGACTTTAGCCTTAATTGCTTGGGCGGTAATTCCTTTTAGTGAAGAACTGGTGCTATCAAACATAAATGTTGGAATACTTTACTTTTTTGCAATTTCATCGTTAGGGGTTTATGGAATTATAATGGGTGGATGGGCCTCAAATTCCAGGTATCCCTTTTTGGGTTCTATACGATCTGCCGCACAAATGGTTTCATACGAGGTGTCCATTGGAATTATTATAGTTAATGTTTTACTTTGTGTTGGTTCGCTAAACCTGAAAGATATAGTTTTGGCTCAGAAAAATATTTGGTTCATCATCCCTTTATTTCCCATGTTTGTTATTTTTTTTATTTCAGCTTTAGCAGAAACCAATAGACCACCCTTTGATTTACCAGAAGCAGAGTCCGAGTTAGTAGCTGGTTATCAAACAGAATATTCTGGAATGATGTTTGCAATGTTTTGGCTAGGCGAGTATGCAAATATATTATTAATGTGTGCAATGGGTTCAATTCTATTTTTAGGAGGGTGGTTATCACCCATCAATTTATATCCTTTTAATCTGTTACCGTCTCCGTTTTGGATGATTTTAAAAATTTTATTATTATTTTTCTTATTTGCCTTAATTAAAGCGATTGTTCCAAGATATAGATTTGATCAACTAATGAGATTAGGATGGAAAGTTTTTTTACCATTTTCGTTAATTTGGGTCATCTTAACCGCGAGCTATCTATATTATTTTGGAATGTTGCCAAATAGTACTTAAAATGAAATTGAATAGAATTATAAAAACTATTTTTTTGTTAGACTTTGTTAAAGCTTTAGCTATTGCAATTAAGGAAATTTTTAAATCAAAAAAAAACAATCAATTATCCCTTTGAAAAGGGAAAAATTAGTCCACGATTTAGAGGTGAACATGCTTTAAGGCGCTATCCAAACGGAGAAGAAAGATGTATTGCATGCAAACTTTGTGAGGCGGTATGTCCTGCTCAAGCCATAACAATAGAAGCTAAACCTATGGCTGACGGAAGTAGAAAAACTAGCCGATACGATATAGATATGTTGAAATGTATTTACTGCGGACTTTGTGAAGAGTCTTGTCCGGTTGATGCAATAGTTCAAGGCCCAAACTTTGAATTTGGAACAGAAACACGAGAAGAACTTTATTATAATAAAGAAAAACTACTAGAAAATGGGGATAAATGGGAACAAACTTTAGCAGAAAATATTAAAGCTGACTTGCCATATAGATAAATGATTGCACACACTATATTTTTTTATTTTTTTTCAATCATTGCAGTTTTTTCCGCCATAATGGTCATAGCTTCCCAAAATACAGTTCATTCGGTTTTTTTTTTAATTTTAGATTTTATTAGTATTTCCTGTCTTTTCATAATGATTGGGGCAGAATTTTTGGGAATGATTATGTTGATAGTTTATGTTGGTGCTGTAGCAGTACTATTTTTGTTTGTAGTGATGATGCTTAATGTAGCTCAACAGAAAGATGAGTGGTTTAAAGGAAAAATTTTGACCTCCCATATTCCTTTTGGATCTTTAATTAGTATAATTATTTTTCTTGAATTAATAATCGTTATTGGTGGCTGGAAATATAAACCTAACTTAGTAGAAATAACATCTATTCAAATTGATAAAAATTTTACCAATACCCAAGCTTTGGGAAATGTAATTTATACTGATTATATACATTTATTTCAATTGGCTGGATTAATACTTCTAGTTGCAATGATTGGAGCGATAGTTTTGACGTATAGAAAAAGAGAGGGAGTTAAAAGACAAAGTTACTTCAGGCAAGTTAGCAGAGAAAAAGTAGAAGGAGTCACATTAGTTGATGTCAAAAGTAATAAAGGAGTTAATTTGAATGATTAATATTGCTTTGGGGAATTATCTAATACTTGCAGCAATAATTTTTATGATCGGTGTAGTTGGAATATTTTTAAACAGAAAAAATGTAATTATAATTTTAATGTCAATTGAACTAATACTTTTGGCGGTAAATATTAATTTAGTTTCTTTTTCAATTTTTACACAGGATTTGACTGGACAGATATTTACAATGTTTATTTTAACTGTTGCAGCCGCTGAGACTGCCATAGGACTCGCAATCATAGTTGTTTATTATAGAAACAAAGGATCAATCAAAGTTGAGGATATTAACTCATTGAAAGGTTAAATGGAATACGCGATTGTATTTTTACCCTTGGTTGGAGCAATAGTTTCAGGTTTTTTTGGTAAAATAATTGGTGACAGATTTTCTGAAATTTTTACGAGCCTTTTAGTTTCTATATCTGCAATTTTATCTTTTGTAATTTTTTATATTGTTGTTGTACAAGGTTATGCAAATAATATTACAATTTATTCATGGTTTTCATCAGGCGATCTGCAGGTAAATTGGTCAATTAAAATTGATGCATTATCATCAACGATGCTTGTTGTTGTTGGGATAGTCTCATCATTGGTCCATATTTATTCAATTGGCTATATGGTTCATGATGATTGTAAGACAAGGTTTATGTCTTATTTATCATTATTTACATTTGCAATGTTGACTTTAGTAACAGCTGACAATTTTCTTCAATTATTTTTTGGCTGGGAAGGAGTGGGGTTGTGCTCATATTTATTGATTGGCTTTTGGTACAAAAAACCCTCAGCAAATGCAGCTGCAGTCAAAGCATTTATTGTTAATAGAGTAGGTGATTTTGGTTTTGCTTTGGGTATTTTTTTAATATTTTATTATTTTGGAACCGTTAATTATTCAGAAGTTTTTGCTCAAGTTCGTGATTTTTCAGGTATGCAAACTAATTTTTTGGGGATCGAAGTAAATGTTGTTACTTTAACTTGTTTACTTTTATTTCTAGGTTCCATGGGTAAATCAGCACAAATTTTTTTACACACTTGGCTACCTGATGCCATGGAAGGACCTACGCCCGTTTCAGCTTTAATTCATGCGGCAACAATGGTTACAGCAGGAGTGTATTTGGTGGTCAGGTGTTCTCCATTATTTGAATACTCTCAGTTTGCTTTAAATTTTGTATGTATTGTAGGAATGACCACAGCTTTTTTTGCAGCAACAGTTGCGTTAGTTCAAAATGATATTAAAAAAATAATAGCCTATTCCACATGTAGTCAATTAGGATATATGTTTTTTGCAGCTGGAATTGGTGCTTATCATGTAGCCATGTTTCATCTGTTTACTCATGCTTTTTTTAAAGCTCTTCTCTTTTTAGGATCAGGCTCAGTTATACATTCTTTAAAAAATGAACAGGATATTAGATTAATGGGTGGTGTTTGGAAAAAACTTCCTTACACATGGATTTTAATGCTAATTGGAACTTTGGCTTTAACAGGATTTCCTTTCTTATCGGGTTATTATTCCAAAGATGCTATAATAGAGTTTGCATATGCAAAAAACTCAACTATTGGATTTTATGTTGTCTTCATTGGAATACTCACAGCAATCTTAACTTCTATTTATTCCTGGAGATTATTATTTAAGACATTTCACGGAAAATATTCTAATGAGAAAATAAAAATTACAGACATATGTGAGAGTTCAGCTGTAATGCTTATTCCATTAATTTTATTGGCTATGGGTGCGGTCGGATCAGGTTTTTTGTTTAAAGATTTATTTATTGGACATGAAAGTGGAAATGATTTTTGGAAAAATTCAATTTTATTTTTAAATCCAATAATTATTGATCATCCGCCTATTTGGCTATTTTTAGTTACTCCATTATTAGTTATTATTTCAATTCCAATTTCATATCATTTATTTTTAAAAAATAAAAAAATTCTAAGTAAATTTGTTGATGAACATAATAAAGTTTATAAATTTTTACTAAACAAATGGTATTTTGATGAAATATATGATTTTGTTTTTGTTAAGCAGCTGAAAAAAATTGGAATAATTTTTTGGAAAAGTGGTGATATAGCAACTATAGACCGATTTGGCCCAGATGGATTTGCAAAATTAGTTAAATTTTTTTCTAACAAAGCTGTCCAATTCCAAAATGGATATATTTATCATTATGCTTTTGTTATGCTTTTGGGCTTCTCTATATTATTAACCTATCTAATTTTAATTTAAATGAATTTCCCAATATTATCTTCAATAATCTTTATTCCACTATTAGGATCTATATTTATAATCCTAATAAAAAACTCTTCTGACAAATCTATCAACAATGCAAAATATGTTGCGATTTTTACATCTTTTGCAAATTTTTTTCTTTCTATTTTTTTATGGTTTTCCTTTGATGCATCAACTGCGGATTTTCAATTTGTTGAAAACAAACAATGGATAAAAGGTTATTTTAATTTTAAACTTGGTATTGATGGAATCTCAATATTATTTATTTTACTAACAACTTTCATTACTCCACTTTGCATTTTATCAGTTGTAAATAGTGTTAAGGAAAGAGTTAAAGAGTTTTTAATTGCGTTACTTGTAATGGAAACTTTAATGATAGGAGTATTTTGCTCTTTAGATTTAATAGTATTTTATCTTTTTTTTGAAGGTGGTTTAATTCCTATGTTTCTAATTATAGGAATATGGGGAGGTTCAAAAAGAGTATATTCCGCATTTAAATTTTTCTTATTTACACTATTAGGATCGGTATTGATGTTAATTGCAGTTATATCCATCTATTGGATAACTGGCACAACAGATATTGTCCAGTTATTAGAGATTAAAATACCCAATAAATATCAGTATTTATTGTGGCTCGCATTTTTCAGTTCTTTTGCTGTCAAACTGCCCATGTGGCCTGTACATACTTGGTTACCTGATGCTCATGTGGAAGCACCAACAGCAGGTTCCGTAATACTTGCTGCAATATTATTAAAAATGGCAGGCTATGGGTTTATTCGATTCTCAATTGGATTATTTCCAGCGGCCTCAGATTTTTTTACTCCATTAATTTTTTTGTTAAGTATTATTGCCATCATTTATACCTCGCTTGTAGCTTTAATGCAGGAAGATATGAAAAAATTAATTGCATATTCTTCGGTTGCTCATATGGGCTTTGTAACTGTAGGTATTTTTACATTAACCAAACAGGGTTTAGAGGGAAGTATTATTCAGATGATTAGTCATGGATTGATATCAGCAGCATTATTTTTATGTGTAGGCGTTGTGTATGATAGAGTCCATTCAAGATTAATTTCATCTTATGGTGGATTAGTACATATTATTCCTAAGTTTGCTGTTACTTTTATGATTTTTACTCTGGCAGCGCTGGGTTTACCAGGTACCAGTGGGTTTATTGGAGAAATTTTGATTCTAATGGGCGCTTTTCAAAAAAATATACTAGTTGCAGCATTATCAAGTTTAGGTGTTATTTTTGCTGCTGCTTATATGCTTTGGCTCTACAAAAGGATAATTTTTGGAAAAATTAAAAATAAGGAATTAAAAAAAATTTATGACATAAATAAGACAGAAACTTTTATTTTGTCTTCTTTGGCATTATTAATTTTATTTTTTGGTTTTTATCCGGATCCATTATTCAGAACAATTGATGTGTCTATTACTGAATTGATAAAAAATTATGAAATAAATTTAGCTTTTTATTTAACAGAGGCAGGAAAATAATAATGAGCCATTTAAATCTTATTATTCCAGAATTATTTTTAATAACTTCTATTATGATTTTATTAATGATTGGAGCTTTTTATAAAAATAGTTTTAATCTAATTTTTAAGTTATCTACTTTTATTTTGTTATTTACATTTGTTTTAGTATTCACTCATAAAATAGATATAACGGCTTACTTGTTTAATAATAGTTATACGATTGATTATCTTTCATTGTTTATGAAGTCTCTTACTTTGTTAGCTTGCATTTTTGTTATGTTGACTTCTTTTGATTATATAAAATCACTTGGTATTAATAAAATCGAATATCCTATCTTAATCTTATCAGCAACTTTAGGTATGATGATAATGATAAGTTCGTATGATTTAATTCTTTTTTATATGGGTTTAGAGTTACAATCTTTATCTTTGTATGTGCTAGCGTCATTTAATAGAGATAATTATAAATCTTCGGAGGCTGGATTAAAATATTTTGTTTTAAGCGCATTATCTTCTGGACTTTTACTTTATGGATGTTCTTTAATTTATGGTTTTTCAGGTTCAACAAATTTTGATATAATTGCTCAAAATATTGATCGATTAAATATTGGATCAATATTTGGCATAGTTTTTATTTTAGTTGGTCTATCATTTAAAATTGCAGCTGTACCATTTCATATGTGGGCTCCAGATGTTTATGAGGGTTCACCTACTTCAGTTACCGCTTTTTTTGCAATAGTGCCTAAAGTAGCCGCACTAACTGTTTTTATAAGATTTTTATATATACCTTTTATTAATGCATTTCATCAGTGGCAAATGATTATAATTTTTATTTCACTTGCTTCTATGATTTTAGGAGCAGTAGCTGCAATAGGTCAGTCCAATCTTAAAAGATTAATGGCATATAGTTCAATTGGTCACATGGGTTATGCGTTAGCAGGGTTAGCCACAGGAAACAATAAAGGAATACAAAGTACAATAATTTACCTCTCAATTTATTTGATAATGAATTTGGGTGTTTTTTCTTGTATTTTTATGATGAAGAAAAAAAATATATTCTATGAGGATATTCAAGATTTATCAGGTTTATCAAAAAATCATCCAATTATTTCTTTTTGTTTGCTCGTTTTATTATTTTCTTTGGCAGGTATACCACCTTTAGCAGGTTTTTTTGCAAAGTTTTATATATTTATGGCTGTTATTAAAGTTGAAATGTATACTTTAGCAATCATTGGATTAATAACAACTGTAATTTCATCATTTTATTATTTAAGAATTATTAAGATAATCTATTTTGATGAACCTAAAGAGATTTTTGAAGCTAATCAAAACCTAGGCTTAAGAGTTTCTTTATTTCTATCAACCCTAATTATATTAATGTACTTTATTTATCCGAGTATTCTTATAGATCTAGTTTCAAATATAAATGTTATTTGATGAAATTTAAAATTTTTAGTTATGATACGGTAGATAATACTAATGCGACAGCAATGAAACTAATCAGAAGTAATAAATACAAAAAAGGGTTTGTTCATGCTTTGTCACAAAAAAAAGGAAAAGGTCAATATGGAAGAAAATGGATTTCAAGAAGAGGAAATTTTTTTGGTACAATTTTTTTTCATCTTAAAAAAAATTATCCGAGTATCGAAGAGTTTAGTTTAATAAATCCTATCCTTAATACCGATATATTAAGTGAATATTGTGGAAAAAAAAATACATTTATTAAATTACCCAATGATATATATATTAATAAAAAGAAAATATGTGGTATCTTGCAAGAAGTAATAACCAAAGGATCAAAAGAATATTTAATAGTAGGTATTGGTATTAATCTTTTATCTAATCCTGAAATTAAAGATTATCCTTCTACTAATATTTATAAAGAAACAAGTAAAAAACCTGAATTGTTAAAACTCGTTAATCAAATTATTAATAAATATGACAATTTTCTTTCTAACTTAAATTTATATAATTCTATAAATTATAAATTACAATCTAAAAAATTGTTCTTACATTAGATATATTATGACACATTTAATTGGAGATATAGGAAATACGGAAATAAAATTATGCATAATAAATAATAATTATAAAATTATTAAAAGAATAAAGATTGAAACATCAAAAATATATAACAGAAATTATTTTAAAAAAAATTTTTTTCCTTTTATTAAAAATAAAGTAAAACATAAAGAAGCTATATTTTCTAGTGTAGTACCATCAGTTTTTTTTCTAATTAGAACCAATTTAAAAAAATACTTTAATATTCAATGCAAAGAATTAAAAAGTACCAATTACTTAAAGTTAATAAAACTTGCAGTGAACAAAAATCAAATTGGATCTGATAGGATAGCTAATGCAATTGGAGCTTTTTACAAATATAAATCTGATTGTATAGTTTTAGACTTTGGTACAGCCACGACGTTCGATGTTATCAATGAAGGAACATATTGGGGTGGAATTATTGCACCTGGTGTAAGCCTTTCTTTAAGCACACTAATTAAAAAAGCTGATCAAATACCTCCATTTACTCTAAAAAAAATAAATAAAGTGGTGGGCAATAATACTATTTCAGCTTTAAGATCTGGTTTTTATTGGGGATATGCAGGTTTGATTGAAAATATTTTACAACTAATTAAAAAAGAAACAAAAAGGAATTACAAAATCATTTTAACAGGTGGTTTTTCTTCATTATTTAAAAATTCTATTAAATCTAAAGTGTTTATTGATAAAGATATTACTATAAAGGGATTAATAATGTTATTAAAAGCAAAATTGTTATTGGATTAAATTATGAGTCAAAATGATCAATTAATTTTTTGTCCCCTAGGAGGATCTGGAGAAATTGGCATGAATATGAATCTTTTTTCCTATGGAAAACCAGACAATCAAAAATGGCTAATAGTCGATATAGGAGTTACTTTTGCTGATGATACTTTACCAGGGATAGATCTTATTTATCCTGACCCAGGTTTTATTATAGATAAAAAAGACGATTTATTGGGAATAATTTTAACTCATGCCCATGAAGATCATATTGGGGCTATTGCACATATATGGCCACAATTAAAATGCAATATTTATGCTACACCATTTACAAGTGTTTTAATAAAAGAAAAATTTAAAGAAAAAAAAATTGAAATTGGAAATAATTTAAAAATTGTTGATTTGAACGGTACAATCAATTTGGGTCCCTTTAAAATTGAATTTGTTACTTTGACACATTCTATTTTAGAACCTAATGGTCTGAGTATTGAAACGCCGGTTGGAACCATTCTGCATACAGGTGACTGGAAATGTGATCCTAATCCTTTGATAGGTAATACAATCAACGAAACAAAATTAAAACAAATTGGTGAACAAGGTGTTTTGGCTATGATTTGTGACTCTACCAATGTTTTTAACCCCGGACGTGCTGGTTCAGAATTAGATGTAAGACAGAGCCTTTTAAAAATCATGCAAAATAAAAATAAAAGAATTGTTGTAACATCGTTTGCATCTAATGTAGCAAGAATGGAAACAATATTTTATTGTGCTAAAAAAATTGGAAGACAGATTTCCCTTGTCGGGAGATCTATGCACAGAATTTATAAAGCAGCAAGACAATGTGGTTATTTAAAAAATGTTATTGACCCTATTGACTCAAGGGAAGCTAAAAAAATTTCCAGAGAAAAAATTATTTATTTATGTACGGGCAGCCAAGGCGAACCTATGGGAGCTATGATGAGAATAGCACATTATGTTCATCCAGACGTTTTTATAGAGAAAGATGATACGGTTATTTTTTCATCAAAAATAATTCCTGGTAATGAAAAAAAACTTTATAGTTTACATAATCAACTTGTTAAAAATGGAATTAAAGTTATTTCAGAAGAAAATGAATTTGTTCATGTTTCCGGTCACCCAAATCAGGAAGATTTAAAAGATATGTATAATTGGGTTAAACCCAAAGCTATCATCCCAGTGCATGGTGAACATCGTCATATGATGGAACATATAAATTTTGCAAAAGAAATGCAGGTGCCTTACCCAGTTCAAATTGAAAATGGTGATATAGTTCAAATTTATCCTGGCAATGAGCCTCATGTTGTTGATAAGGCCCCCGTTGGACGCATGTATGTAGATGGCAACATTAGTATTAGTGAAGATTCTCAGTCACTAAAAGAGAGAATAAATTTAGCAAATAATGGTTATTTGGAAGTTACAATTATCATCAACAATAAAGGTAAAGTGATTAAAAAACCTATTTTTTCATTCAGAGGCTTACCTATTGAAAGTCAAAATGATGATTTTATTTTTGATCTTGAAGACAAAGTTAAAAAAATAAGTAGAACATTTTATTTAAATAATACTAAACAAGAAAATATCCTGATAGAAGAACTGAAAAAAAATTGTAGAAAATTAGTCAAAGAAAAAACTGGTAAAAAACCTTATACAAATATTAATTTGGTTAGGGTTTAGCTATATGTTAAGTTGTTTGAACTTAAAAAACTATTTTAATTTACATGTATTTATCAAAATTATTTCTTCCAATACTTAAAGAAAATCCTGCTGAAGCAAAAATAAAATCCCATCAACTTATGCTCCGCGTAGGCATGATAAAACAATCTTCTTCAGGAATTTATTCTTGGTTACCCCTAGGTTTAAAGATTATGAAAAAAATTGAAAATATTGTTAGAGAAGAACAGAACAATATTGGTGCACAAGAGTTGCTCATGCCAACTATCCAATCAGCTGATATCTGGAAAGTGAGCGGTAGATATGACGATTATGGTGAAGAAATGTTAAGAATTAAAGATCGTCAGAATAGAGAAATGCTTTATGGTCCAACTAATGAAGAGTTGATAACTGAAATATTTAGGGTAAGTATAAAATCATACAAATCACTTCCTCAAAGTCTTTATCATATTCAATGGAAGTTTAGGGATGAACTTAGACCAAGATTTGGAGTGATGAGATGCAGAGAATTTTTAATGAAAGATGCCTACACTTTTGATTTAAGCGATCAAGATGCAGTTAAATCTTATAACAAAATGTACTTTGCCTATCTTAAAACATTTAAGAGAATGGGACTTACAGCCATTCCTATGGCAGCAGATACAGGGCCTATTGGTGGAAATTTATCTCATGAATTTGTTATTTTGGCAGAAACGGGAGAAAGTAAAATATATGCAGATAAAAGAATTTTTGAAATCGATACAAATAGTTTTAATTTAAATGACACATCATTAATAAAGATGAGAAATGACTTTGACACATATTATGCGGTTACAGACGATAAATTCATTAAAAGTGACTTTGAAAGTAAGGTGTTGCAAGAAAATCGATTAATAACGAAAGGTATAGAAGTTGGACATATTTTTTATTTTGGTGACAAATACTCAAAACCATTAAATGCCAATGTGGATTTACAAGGAGGAAAAAAAACATCGGTCAAAATGGGATCATACGGAATTGGTGTATCAAGGTTAGTTGCTGCCATAATAGAGGCAAAATTTAATAACAATATTATGAAATGGCCTATATCGGTTTCACCTTATGAAGTTGCTATTATACCCATGATAAGTAAAAACGATAATTCTAATTTAATAAAATCACAGAAGATTTATAAAGAATTAATAAAACGCAATATTGATGTATTGTTAGATGATACAGATGAAAACATTTCAGCAAAAATAAAGAAATTTAATTTAATTGGTATTCCATATCAAATAATAATTGGTCAAAAATCAGAAGGTGATCTTTTTGAATTTAAAGAAATAGATAAAGAGTCTCAAAATTTGAGTATTGATAAAGTTGTTCAAAAATTAACTAAAGAGAAAAATTCAATTTGATTTCCGAAATCGAAAAAATAGTAGCTTTTAGATATTTAAAACCAAAAAGGAAAGAGGGTTTTTTAAAAATAATATCTATTTTTTCATTTCTAGGAATTGCCTTAGGTGTTGCTGTACTAATAATTGTAATGTCCGTAATGAATGGTTTTAGAACGGAACTAATAGATAAAATTTTAGGATTTAATGCTCATATCATAATCAAACCTTACGAAAAGAAAATTGAAAGTCAAAATCTTAACGAACTTAATTCGCTATCAAATATTATTGAGAAAACGATGTTTTCTTTCAATGGAGAGGGAATTTTAATTAATAAAGATAAAACCAAAGGAATTTTAGTCCGCGGCTATCTTAAAAGTGACTTAAAAAAAATAAATTTACTACAAAAAGGAATTTATGAGGGTACTTTGGAAAATTTTAACAAGAATACAGTTTCTATTGGAAAAGATTTGGCAATATCCCTAGACTTAAAAGTTGATGATAAAATTACTTTAATGTCATCGGCAGGTATTCAAACTATTATTGGTAGTCTTCCAAAACAGGAAAGCTTTACTATTTCATCAATTTTTAATAGTGGATTTACTGAATTTGATCAGAATGTTATTTTTATGCCAGTTCAAGATGCTATTTCATTTTTTGAAGCATCTGATGATGATCTTTTTTTAGAGATTTATTTAAAAAAACCAGAACATGTTAACGAAGCTAAGAAAAAAATTAAAAATTTATTCTCTGATCATTTTGTTTATTCGTGGGCAGACTTAAATAAATCTTTTTTTGGTGCTTTAAAAGTAGAGAGAAATGTGATGTTTATCATATTGTCGTTAATAGTTGTTGTAGCAGCATTTAATATAATATCTGGATTAACAATTTTAGTTAAAAATAAAACTAAAGAAATTGCAATTTTAAGAACTCTTGGTGTCAGTAAAAAGTCTATTGCTAAAATATTTTTTTTGGTAGGTTTTTCTATTGGTTTTTTTTGCAACTTTGACAGGTGTATTATTAGGTGTATTATTTTCTCATAATATTGAAAAAATCAGGTCTTTACTTTCTGATTTATTTAATATCACTCTATTTCCGGAAGAAATTTATTTTTTAAGCAAAATGCCTTCGGAAATAGATTTGAATTCAATATTAATTATTACCTTGNATATTTATAATCCTAATAAAAAACTCTTCTGACAAATCTATCAACAATGCAAAATATGTTGCGATTTTTACATCTTTTGCAAATTTTTTTCTTTCGATATTTTTTTTAAAAGTTTAATTGAAGGAAATTTTAATATATCAACTTCATAAAAATTGAGGTTATTTAAGATTTTTGAATCAATTTTTTTTGAAGCTATATATTTTAAATTTTCGTTATAAATAGAATTAAAAATTGGTATCTTCATATCTGTATCATGTAGCAACATTTTAATTAAACCATTTTTAAATTTGACTATTGCATGTACATATGATTGAGGATGTACTAAAATTTTATATTTTTCTAAGTCAAAGCTGAACATTCTATTAGCTTCTATTACTTCAAATACTTTATTCATTAAATTTGCTGAATCCACAGAAATTTTTTTACCCATTTTCCAATTTGGGTGTTTTATTGCGTCCTTAGGAGTAATTTTTTTTTGTATATTAAGTGGTAAATTCAAAAACGGACCACCAGAAGCTGTGATTATGATTTCTTCAATATCATCGTTCGAATAATCTTTGGTTAAATTCCATATAGAAAAATGCTCAGAATCGATTGGAATAAACTTTGTGTTATATTTTTTTAATTTTTTTTTAATAAGATGCCATCCGCAAATAATAGATTCTTTATTAGCTATACCAATTGTTTTACTAAATTTGATTGCTTCTAAAGTGGGTCTAAGACCATCTAAACCAGATATAGCACACATAGTATAATCAATTTTTTTTTTTAATATTTCACTTAATTTTTTTTTCCTGAGAAAATATTAATTTTCTTATACCATAGCTTATTTTTTAAATATCCATAATTTTTATCATCATAGATTAAAATATTTTTAACATTAAATTCGATAACTTGTTTTAATAAAATTTTATAGTTATCTCTTGCAGTTAATAAAACTACTTCAAAATTTTTTTTATCTTTTCTAATTACATCCAAGGTAGATTTACCAATTGATCCAGTGGAACCCAAAATTGCAATTTTTTTTTTCATTTTATATTAATTCAACAAATTTTAATAAATAAACAAAAGGCAATACAAAAATTATTCCATCTATTCTATCTAACATTCCACCATGGCCTGGAAGCAAATTTCCAGTATCTTTAATTTTTCTTAGTCTTTTAAAATAAGAAATCAATATATCTCCTAACTGACAAAAAATTGAAACAATTAATGATAAAATGAAAGTAATTAAATTTAATTCTAAATTTATTTTATAAAATACTTGATAATTAATTATTAAAATTGGCAAAAAAGAAAATATTAGAGAACCTATGGTACCTGCAATTGTTTTGTTTGGGCTAATTTTTAATAATTTTTTTCCGCCAATAATTTTTCCAAAAACATACCCACCTATATCAGAAAAAAAGCAAATAAATAATATCCATGTAAAAAAAATCATTGATTCATAGTTATATCCTCGTAATTTAAATGCAGACACTATTGAAAGAAGCAAAAAAATAAATCCTAATATAAATATTAAAAAACTTTTCCCCTTATGCATTGAATACCATTCAGACAAAGAAATTATTCCAATTAAAATTAAAAATAATAAAAAAATATATTGATTTAAAAAAATGCAAACAATTAATAGTGGCAGCAATATAGATGCTGAAAGTATTCTCTTATATAATTCTTCACTTATCATATTTTTCCAAAATTTCTTTTAATCTTTTTAAATTTGTTAATTATTTTGTTAAAATCATTTGTATTAAACTCAGGCCACATTTTATCTATAAAAAAAATCTCTGCATAAGCTAGTTGCCATAATAAAAAATTACTAAGTCTTTTCTGACCTCCTGTTCGTATTAAAATATCAGGATTTGGATAATCTGCTGTGTAAAGATTTTGTTCAAAATTTTTTTTATTAACTGTTTGTTTTTTTTTATTCAGTATCTTTATGCTATTAATGATTTCATCTTTTGATCCATAATTTAAAGCTAATTGAACTGAAATTTTATTATTTTTCTTGGTTCTGATTTCAGCAAGTTTGATTATATTTCTCAAATTTTTTGCTAATTTTGATTTATCTCCAATTATTTTTACTTTAATGCCATTGTTTACTACTTTACGTAAATTTTTTTTAAAATAATTTTCCAATAATTTAAATAGAAAATTTACCTCATTCTTAGGCCTCTTCCAATTATCGCTAGAAAAAGTAAATAATGTTAAATAAGAAATGTTTTTTTTTATTGAATAATTAACGATCTTTTCTATTGATTTTAGTCCTTGCTGATGACCATAGTTTCTTGATCTTCCTCTTTTTAATGCCCATCTACCATTACCATCCATTATAATGGCAACATGATTAACAGGATTCATACCCTCATTATCTCTTTTTCTTTTTGGGATGTTTTGTCATCAATTTTTTTTATTTCTTGATCCGTAATGATTTGAATTTCTTTTATATGTTTATTGTTTTCATCCTCACTAATTTTTTTTTCTCTAAGCATTACTTTTAATTCATCATTAGCTCCTCGTCTTATGTTTCTAATTGAAACCTTATTTTGTTCTCCAATTGTTTTGATCATTTTTTTTAATTCATTTCTTCTTTCCTCATTTAAATCTGGAATTGGTATTCTTATGATTGAACCATCAATTTGGGGATTTAAACCTAATTCCGACTTTCTTATTGATGAATCGATAAGTGCAACATTTT